>JAIRZR010000260.1 GCA_031267155.1 Prevotellaceae bacterium
GCCGGTTTGCGCATCCACAAGATACGCCTTAAACCAGATGTCGTCGCCCGAAAGATAAAAATGCCGGTCAAGATGCAAATATACTTTTTCAAAGACAGTTACACTCCTGTCTTCATTTACAGAAAACGAAAACAGCGAAAGCGCCGCAAACAAAAATGCGAGTTTCCCTGCGTATCTGCTTAAATCCGTGTTCCGTGTCATGACATATTTATTTATGAATAATTTTCAATTTTCAGTCCGCCGTTTACTTTCAATTTGACAGTTTCGACAGTTTCCAAACTATCGTTATCGACTGCTCTGTTGCTTTAATCTCGCAATTTCTGCAAGAAGATTTTCACGCTCTCTGTCACGTTTTTCGAGTTCTTTTTTGAGTTCTTCGCGCTCTATCCGTCCTTCTTCCCGTCCTTCTTCCAGACCTTCCTTTCTACCTTCCGCCTTTCCTTCGTCTCTTGCGGAGGAAACGTCGCTCAAATCCTTACTGCGCATTTCCATAGCATAATCGTATGCCTTCCGTTCTTCCGGCGTGAGATTGTTTCTGTCAAGAACTTCGCGCGCCTTTTGCAGGCCCCTGGCTTTGAATTCGTCCTTTACAATATTGTTTTTCAGCATGTAAATCCATTCGTCAAGCGTATCCTTTGTGATGTCGTCAAAATTATTGACTTTCAAAATGTAGTACTCGGGATACAGATCGCCCGCCGTTGCCTTTCCGAATGTCTGGCGCTGAACCTCGGAGAGGCGGAGTTCATCCCTGTTGTGCAGGCCTGTGAAACTTGTTTTGCCGTGATAAACATAATCGCTTCCCTGCCCCAAATCGAAATACACGATGTTGATGGAATAAATTTTACTTACTTCCTTATATTTCATTCCCTGAACCATACGCTCGCTTACCGCCTTGCTCGTCCCGAACAGCATGCGGTGCAAATAATCGAGTTCCGCCTCGAACTGCAAGTCTATCAGCATGATTTCCCCCGATACATCCTCGGCAAGAATGTCCACCCTGTTCTGTTTGTCTTTGGGGTATTCTTTGTTACTTTCGCTTTCGCCGATACTCTTTAGCGAAACTTCGCGCATCAGAAGTTCGCTCAAAAAGCCCTCCAGTATGTCAAAATTGGCTTTGTCGCGCAATAATAATTTTATCGCGTAGTCGAATGATATCAATACCCGTTCACCTTTTTTACCCTGTTCCATAATTCTTTTTTTAATTAAATTCAGGCACAAAAATAATCATTTTAATGATATCCTTATTTTTTATCCCTAAAATCCAAATAATTATTTATCAAGTAAAATAACAAGCCCTCCGGCAACTATCAAAAAACCGCCCAGCAACACTTTCCAACTGAGCGGTTCCCGCAGAATCAGGAAAGAAAGCAATATGGTAAAGACAACGCTTAACTTGTCGACGGGCGCTACTTTCGATGCATCTCCCATCTGCAGGGCTTTAAAATAAAATAACCATGAAAGCCCTGTTGCCACACCCGAAAGTATCAGGAATGTCCAGTTATTTTTGCTCAGTTCCTTCATGCCGGAGGCTGTGTCTGAAAACAGCACAATTCCCCATGTAATTAGCAGAATAACCACAGTTCTGATCGCTGTTGCGAGACTGACGTTAACTCCCGTAACCCCAATCTTGGCAAATATCGCCGTCAGTGCGGCGAATACTGCTGATAATATGGCATAATATTTCCACATGGCTTATCTCCCTGGCTCTTCCAGAAGCGCCGTATTCCGCTTGATATATTTTATGATGAAATAAGCGACTGTGACAACTGCCGTGACGGCGGCGATCGTCATATACTTCGGAGATTCCCTGACAGTCAACTCCCCGATAATATCGAACAGGCTGAACACAAGCAGCAGCGCCAGCAGACCGTTCTTTTCCTTTTTCACCGCCTTTTTCCAGCTGAACGAATACCCGGCTTTTTTATATCCGCTGAAACGGGGAATAAAGCAGGGCGTTTTTGCAGCCCAGTCCTCATATTCTTTTCCGAATTTCCGGGCAAGATACTGTTCTTCGGCAAAAATGATTCGCTCGTAATAAAGCCAGTAGAGAAAAACAAACGCGACGATAAACCATATATTCATGGTGAGCATCGAGATCATGAGCCATATCATAAAGTTGCCAAGGTATAAGGGGTTGCGGACTATCGAATACATGCCGGTAGTATTCAGCTGGTCTGCAACCTGTTCTTCGACATTGCGCCCCGATGTGTTGGCTGGAGTATGACCGACCGTGATAATCCTCACAATAAGCCCGAGGAACGCAACGGCAAGACAAAACATCTCAAAATATACCTCGTAAGGCGTTCCTTCAAGCGGGTATAACTCCGGGTGCAATTCAGTCTGCAGGTATTCGTATAATCCGAAACCCAGTACAATAAGGGGCAACGTTCCCCTGAAGCGGAAAAGCCGGATTCCCTGGTTTTCCATTTGATTTTTCAGTAACATATTCTTCATTTTTAATCGTTTTTATGCTCAATACCTGTAAAATATCCGCTTTCGACGATGGCAGCGCGCGCGGCAGGCGACCGCAGCCATTCGTACAGCCTGTACGCCATTGAATGTCTGTCCAGGTCGGAACGGACAGCGACATGAACCTCCGCAATGAAGGGATATGTTTCGTCACGGACGGTTTCCCAGCCGGGGAAAATGCCGTTGACAGCGATTTTGGGTACTTCACTGTCGGGCTTCCGGACAATCAGTTCCTTGTAGTTAAGAAAAGTGTAGCAGATCGCATCCCTGTCGTTGAGTACTTCCGAAAATACCCACGCCATCGAACCGATCTGGCTTTCGGGAAAATCGCCCATCTCCAGTCCCTGCATGACCAGCCCGCGCATGACTTCCTCGCTGCCCGAGTTGCGCGGACGGGTGAAGACTTTTATGGCAGCGTCCCGGCTGCCGACCTGTTTCCAGTTCGTTATTTTGCCGGTGTAGATGTCCTGTATCTGGGCAACCGTCAGCGACCTCACCGGATTCTCCGGGTTGACGACAAAGGCGAAGGCGTCGGCGGCAATCGGCGTCTCGGTCAGCGTGATGCCAAGTTCGTCGGCGCGCGCCTTTTCGTCGGGCGATATCGTCCGGTGCGTCAGGATAATGTCGGCATTGCCGTCGATCAGGTTCATGAAAGCGCCGTGCGTCTGCGAGGTTTTGATCCACTGCCAGAAAAAATCCCGATACGCTTCGGGAATATGCTCATAGTCGGGACGCACAGTCCATTCGTTCACAAGCGGCTCCTGCCATGTATAGGAAACGCCCAGCAGTTTGCAGGCAATGATTTCGTTAAGGTGGCGGCATGATGTGGAACCGTCCACGCGCGGATAGTTGTCGAATGTCAGGCCCTCGATACGGACGGGCGTTTCGCCTTCCCCGCTGTCGACGAATGTCCTGGACAGTATTTTAATCAGGCTGTACACGAAATCGGAACCGTCAGCCGGAGGATTTGCCAGATGTATTTTTAAAACCTTCAGCCGATATTCATATCCGATCTCGTAGTCAAAGCCTTCAATACCGCCGTTCATTGAAAGCGTTGTCCAGCGAGTTTCGTTATCTTCCCTGACTTTTATGCCGTAAAATCCGTCATTCTCCTCATTCGGAGGATAATACTCTACCACTTCGGAAGAAACCGTCAACAGGACTTCTTCCGTCCAGTCCTTATTTCCGTCCTTTCCGCAGCCTGTCGTTGAAAGGATGACAAGACAGACCGCCATCAATAATAAATTTAATTTCATCATTATTTGTCCATTATTAAATTATTAATATTTCATTTCCGTTTTACCGCATGTTTAAACTTCAATACCGCAAAGTTAAGTTCTATGCCTGTTCCTTCTGTATCGGTCGTTTTCAAATCGTCCCCTAAAATATCCGCAATGATTTCATCGCCTTTTTGCATCAGTGATTTTTGACTGAAATCATCCGTATTTTCCGATAGTTCGGCAATGGTCTGCGATAATTTTCTGATTTTAACGAATGTTTCTACAATGGCAATAGCGGTTTGCGTTGCCTGCGGGCTTTTGAGAATGGTAGCAAGCATGAATAAACCTTTTTCGGAGAACGCTTTGGGATTTACGCGCGTTTTAGCCATGTTTGCGGTCAAAAAAATTGACCGCAAATCTGCAAATTCCTTACTGTCAAGTTCAAATACGTAACCTTGCGGAAACCTGTCGGGATTGTTTTTGACTGCCTGATTGACTTCTTTAGTGCCCACGCCGTACAAAACGGCTGCGTCGCTGTCAAGTATTACTTTCTGACCGCGTATGTCCATTATCTTTTCTTTAATGTCACTGAATTTTACTGTTTTCATTACTGTTTTATATTTTTCATTCTTTTATTAACTTCCGTTCGGCGCAGATTTTCATCGTTCTCTTCCATTTTGATAAAACACAGAATAAACTCAAAACCTTATCCGCTTAATTTCTCCCGTTATGGAAATCAGCGGATGCTTTACCACTGCACGGTATTCGTATTCAACTCCCTTTTCCAGACCGGATACTTCCACGCTGTATGTGCCGGCCGCGTTGATTTCGACGAGTGGAGATTCCTGCCATTCCTTACTGTACAGGTTTTCTACAAATCCTGCGTACGGACGGAAAAGGAAACCTGCTTTCAACTGATTACTGTCGCCCGTCGCGG
>JAIRZR010000302.1 GCA_031267155.1 Prevotellaceae bacterium
GTTATATCTTGTTTATTTCGCATACCTAAACTTCCGGACACTATCGGAAAACTTCCGCTTTTCAGGAATAATATCCATTTCCAATCGACAGGATTGCCTATGCCCACACTTGGAGTATAAAAGAATATTTTTACTTTTTGACTTGGATTTGAAGCTAAATATTTCCTTGCTTTTATTACATTTTGCACGGACGACCAAACAGGATTATATTCATCATCCAGTGTTGTGCCTTCAAAAAACACATGTTCAAAACCGTTTTCAGGAAAAATATAACTATTCACAAGAGTTCTGACAAAGTGTTCTGCGGGTAATATATTTTCGGGATACTCAATTGTTCCGCATCCCATCCATATAATAGTCCCGGAAAACAGCATTTCGTTTATTTCCGAATAGAAAAGTTTGATTCCGCCAAAATCTCCGGGAGCATCATAGTCCCAGGTAACAGTAAATGCATCCGATTTTTCACTGAAACTTAACTCCGTACCTCCTTCAAAATTATTGGTAGTATAATCAACAATCAACATTAGAATGTCGCCCTCAACCGAAGCGCCGTCTTCCGGGGATTCTTTTTTTCCACACGACGCCAAGGCAATCAACAACACCAGTCCTGTCATGATTATCGCTGTCCCCAAGTCTCTCCCGCCTATCGGGGAGAGACTGCATATTTCAATATTGCTTCGATGCATTACTCTTAACTCTTAACTCTCAGTTCTTAACTCACTCGAATCCCGCGTATGGGTTAGCTCCCGTTTTCGCTTCGTCTGCGCCGTCCCATCCCCAGTTTTGCCAGAGGCCGTCGGGGTTGATGTTTCGCTGCGACTGCGGTATCGGGAAACGGTAGTGTTTCAGGCTGACAGCCGCCTTGTCCTTAGTTTCGCTTATGGTGAATGTCTCGTTTCCGTCGGCGTCCAGCACCGGTTTTCCGTCCTCGTCCAGAGTCAGAACCACCTTCTGGTTAATGACCGGCTTGACCGTCTTCACAAGGATACGCCAGCGCACCAGATCGAACCACCGCTGCTGTTCGTACACAAATTCAAGGAAACGTTCGCTGCGCACCGTGTCGCGGAACGCCTCGTACGACAGTCCTGCGGGAATATCGTCCACCGAGACCGCGTTCAGGGGATGCCTGAAAGCCCGCCGGCGCACCTGATTGATTGCTTCGTACGCTTCGGCGGTCGGGCCCTGGTTGAGTTCGTTCAGGGCTTCGGCCTTGATGAGCAGCACATCCGCATAGCGCAGTATTGTGCGGTCGATGCTGCGCGTAAGATTGGTCGTCAGGATGTTGATCGTGTCGATATACTTGCGGAAGCGGGGAAAGCGGAACTCAAAATACCCGTTCGTATCGGGATTGTACAGGCTTTTGGCATAGCTGCCCCTTTTACGCTGGTCGCGCTCGTCGAATCTGTCGTAGAACGACGTGTTCGACAGAATCAGGTGAGGCGTCGCCTGGCTGAAACTCGTGGCAAAGGAGCAGTGGGCAAGATGATTTCCGCCGTCTCCCTGCGAGGACTGCGAAACGATGTGATGCGCCGAGAAAATGCTTTCTTTGCCGTCGCGTTTGCCTGTATTCCAGTTGTCGAGGAACTCCGTTTCGAGTTCATATCCCCCTACCCTGCCGGCTGCGGCGACGGATTTTGTCAGCCGGTCAGCGGTTGCGGCGGCGTTTCCGGCTGGCGAGGTCTGCGCCCACACTAAATAGACCTTTGCCAGCAGCGCCCATGCGGCGCCGTTTGTCACGCGTCCCTTATCCCCGCCCCCGTACGATTCGGGCAGGACGCCGGAAGCCGAAGCATCCGTCAAATCCTGCACAATCTGCGTATAAACATCGTCAATCGGCGCGCGCGTTACGTCCGTATCGCCTTCAGCGTTAAGCGCCAGCGGCACTTCGCCGAAAAGCTGTACAAGGTAGAAATAGTACAGCGCACGGAGGAATTTGGCTTCGCCGACAAGCCGCGCCTTTACCGTATCGCCAATATCGGCTCTGGAAACCCTGTCGATTGCCAGATTTGCAGCAGTTACGCCCGTGAAAAGCGTTGACCATCCCGACGCTACGTTTCCGTTTTGCGGATCATGCTCAAACGTGCCTATGGAGGCGCCCGAACCGGAAGTTACATTTTCGCCGCACTGCGTGGCGTCAGCCGGCAATTCGGCAAGGTACGAAGAGTTGGAACTGAAATCGGAATTTGGAATATACACGCCGTTAACGGCGGCTATTGCATCGTTTTCCGTCAGCGGGAAAGTGTCTTCCGTAAGAACGCTCTCCGGTATCAGCGCCAGATCGTTGCACGAAACAAAAAACAGTACAGACAGCAGTATCAATTTTGAATTTTGAATTTTGAATTTTGAATTGCCTGCCGGCGAACTGCCTGTCGGCGGTATCAGCGAAGACAGTCCTGCGATGAATTTTGGATTTTGAATATTGAATCCTGAATTACCTGCCGGCGATATCAGCGCGGACAGCCCTGCAAGGAATTTTGAATTTTGAATTCTGAATTTTGAATTGCCTGCCGGCGGTATTATCAGTCCCAGCAGTCTTATAAAAATGTATTTTATCTTTTTCATCATCTTATCATTTTATCTTGTTTGAATTATAAATCATTATTAACTGTTAATTATTAATTATTAATTGAACGAGAGGTTTATTCCGAAGGTGAAAATCCTTGCCTGCGGATATGCGCCCAGGTCGATGCCCTGATAAAGCCCGTTCGTTTCGTCGCCGCCGTAATATGAGGCTTCGGGGTCGTATCCGCTGTACTTCGTGAAGGTAATCAGATTCTGCGCCGAGGCAAAGACCCTCAGCTTGAAGAGCGCCGCTTTTGCCCTTATCGGGAATGTGTATCCGAGCGTGATGTTCTTCAGGCGCAGATACGAAGCGTCCTCAATGTAACGGCTGTCCACGTTCAGGTTGGGCGTTGCGATTGCCCGCGGGACGGTGTTCGATGGGTTCGTCGGCGTCCAGCGGTCGCGCAGCGTTCCGGCGGCATTGTAGTATATCGAAGTTGCCTCGAGCGCGTGATGGAACGCATTGTAGAGCCTGTTGCCGTAGCTTCCCTGGAAGGTGAAAAACAGGTCGAAGTTCGAATAATTCAGCGTACTCGAAAAGCCGTATGTGAACTTCGGCTGCGCATTGCCCAGCACAACCTTGTCGGAAGTGCTGATTGCGCCGTCCCCGTTCTGATCGACGAATTTCGGGTCGCCTGCCTGCACATTGCCGGCAAACCATGAGGGTTGCGGTACCTTCGACAGGTCGTCGCCCGTCTGTACCACCCCGTCGAAGACGTATCCATAGAACGATCCCAGCGGCTCGCCTTCCTTCACAATCAGGGGATCGACGCCCTCAAGCGTGGTCAGTCCGTCATCGCTGTCGAACAGCGGGAAGAAATATCCCTGTCCGCCAAGACTTTTTATCCTGTTGATGTTGCGGGCAAAATTGATTGCTGCCGTCCAGCTGAAATTCTTCCTGTCGATAATATCGGCGTTCAAACCGAGTTCTATCCCCCTGTTGGTAACGCTTCCGACATTTTTCAGCGCCGAAGAGAATCCGCTCGTGATTTCCAGCGGTATGTCCACCAGCAAGTCCGAAGTCTTTTTATAGTAAACATCCGCAGTCAGCGCCAGCCTGTCCTTCCACAGTCCGATGTCGAGGCCTGCATTGTAGCTGACGGTTGTTTCCCATTTCAGGTCGGCGTTTTCGCGGTTGTTCCTCAGATAGGCGGTCGCCAGCTTCCCTCCGAACGAATAGTTGCGCGCGGCGTAGGTTGCATCGTACTTGTAATCGCCGATTTCCTGATTGCCGACGGTTCCGGCGCTTGCCCGCAGTTTAAGCGCCGAAACAGGGCTTTCTTTGTTGAAAAACTCTTCGCTGTTGATGTTCCACGACAGTCCCAGCGAAGGGAAATATCCCCAGCGGTGGTTTTCCGAAAACCGCGAGGAGCCGTCGGCACGGAAGGTCGCCGTGAGGTTATACCGTCCGAACAGCGAATAATTGAGCCTTCCGAGCCAGGAGTTCAGCACCGATTCGGAGCTTCCCGACGATGGCGATACCAGTCCCGAACCGCCCGCCAGATTGTGGTATGCCAGCAGTTCGTTGGCATAGTCGGTCGATGCCGCGGTAACAAATTCGACGTATGTTTTCTGCGTCGTGTATCCGGCAAGTATGTCGATGTAGTTAGCCCTGTTGAGCTGCTTGCTGTAGTTGAGCGTAAACTCCGACTGCCACGAGTTGTAACGCTTGTTGCCGACAGCGCCGTAACCGTTTACCACAAGCCCGATTGCCGAAGTCGAAGGGGCATAATAGTTCTGGACGGTGTTGCTGATGTTTGTTCCGGCATTCAGTTTCGCAGTCAGGCTCGGGAGAATGGCGTAGGTAGCTACGAAATTGCCGATAGCGCTGGTGTTTTTCGACAGCGATACGGTATTCAGCAGGTCGGAAACCGGATTTACCTTATGGTCACCCAGCTTGAAATCGCCTTCGGAATGTGGATTGGAGTAGTTGTAAGAGCCGTCGCCATTATATACAGGTACAACCGGCGGAATGCGCAGCGCGTAGTTGAACGGGTCGGAAATGCTTCCGTTGGAATACAGGCTGTTCAGATTGCTCAGTGTATTCTGTTCCGACTCGCTGATGGAAAAATTGACGGCAACGTTCAGTTTCCTGTGCAGATCCCTTTCGAGATTGATGCGTCCGCTGTATCTGTCGAATCCGGTGTTGCGGATAATTCCGTCCTGCGCGGTGTAGTTTCCCGAAATGAAGAAGCGTGTTTTCTCGTCGCCTCCGCCGAATGTAAGCTGGTGGTTTTGCGTCAAAGCTGTTCGCAGTACGGCGTCCTTCCAGTCGTAATTCAGTCTTGGCCCGCTGTACGGGTCTTCGCCCTTGATTGACTGGATGTCGTTGTACAGCGAAATCCATTCGTCGGCGTTGAGCAGATCCACGTCTTTGCTTATCTGCTGCCATCCCGCCGCGCCCCGGTATTCGATGTGCGTCGAGCCTCGCTTGCCCTTTTTCGTCGTTACGACGATTACTCCGTTAGCGCCTCTCGATCCGTAGATTGCCGTTGCCGAGACGTCCTTCAGCACCTCTATCGATTCGATGTCTCCGGCGTTGATTCCGGCAAGGGGATTGAGTCCGCCGTTGATTGCGCCGATTCCGGTTCGGGTTGCGCTGTTGTCGTTGTAGATGATAAGCCCGTCAATGACATACAGCGGCTCGTTTCCTCCTGTGATGGAGTTTCCGCCTCTGATCCGCACGGTCGATGTTGCTCCGGGCTGTCCGGAACTTTGCGTAACGTTCAGCCCCGCGACGGCCCCTCCCAGCGACTGGTCGAAGGATGTCGCGACCTGCGAAAGCGTGCGTTCCTGAATTGTCGAAACGGCTCCGGTGAGTTCCTTCCGCCTCTGCGAACCGTAGCCCACAACGACTATGCTGTTCAACAAATTGACGTCTTCCTGCAAAAAGACGGTAAGCGGCTCGGCGTATTCATACACGTCGAGAAGTACCGTTCTGTAGCCGGTATAGCTTACCGATACCGCTGCCGGAAGCGACGCCGCGGACAGGGTGAATTTCCCTTCCGCATCCACAACGGCGCCTGTCTTCTCGTTCGTGAGAAAAACATTCGCCCCCACAACGGGACTGTTGCTCTGCCCGTCATATACATACCCGCTGATTTCGATGTTCTGTGAAAACACGTGTGCCGAAACTGCGGAAAAGAGTGCGACGCAAAAAAGTGCGCGCAGTTTTAAAAAAAGTATTACCTTTGTCATGCTTTTAAAATTTTTTTTCTAGTAAGTGTCCTCAAATATATGACTGTCCTTGTCAGAAGAGGACACTTTTTTATTTATACTATGTTTATTATTAATTTAACTAATTATCTGCCGTTTGCGCGCAGTCGCCGATGTGCGGGCTACGGCAATACCCGCCATGCGTGCCACTTCCCTGAAGTGACTTACCGCGCAAAAAATAAAAATAAAGAGGGATTTTTTAGCGCATGCAGACGCAGCGCATTCGCATTCGCATGGATAGAGAGGTTAAGGTTGTATGTGAAAAGATAATGCTGGAATGTTCAGCGCCATCCCGTAAGCCGCGTCCCCGACGCTTTTTCTCTATGTCAATTCTACTAATCATAATCTATACCATTTCAGAACGCAAAGGTAAAGGCGAAAATATAATCGCACAATACCATGTTTGTGGTATTTTGAGGATGGAGGAGGTTTTAAAGACGCGCGAGTAAAGTCCCGTAATTCGCAAGTGGGTAAAAATTAAGGGGATAATGTACTTGATTGGAATTATGAATTATACTGTGCGCGGGCTAAAATTGTGATATAAAATGTAGAGATGCTTCGTGTCTTTTGACGCCGCAGGCGTCCAATTTTGATAACTCCGTGCAAGCAAAGCGCAGCCCGGGGTAAACCGTCCAAGTTCCGTCAGAACTCCGAAGGAGTTCAATTCCCTGCGAGTTTAATGGGAAGAAACTGTTCAAACTTGCGCTTGATTCAAGTCCTTACGGAGTTGTGGAGAGATGTATGCTGTACCTCGAACTGCGCTGCGCTTGTTCGGGGTTATCCATATTTGACGCCTTACGGCGTCAGTCTGCAATGCGCAAAACTGCCCCGCATGTGGTATATATTGCGATACATCGCGAAATCGCCCGTAGGGTGGGGTGTCAAAAATCCGGTTATTGTTTCAAAAAATATTCGTTCAATTTTTTCCGAAGCATGATAGTCCGAAGGTCTTTATTTTCATAACCGCAGGTCGCGACCTGCGGAAAACGGCCACCTTCCGACCACTGCCTGCAAGGCAGAACTTTATTTTAAGTCTTTACCTTAGAAGGCTTAAAACTTTTTCTTCCAATTCGTTCCCTCTCAAATTTTTTGCAATGACAATACCTTCGGTATCTATAAGAAAAGTAGTGGGATAGCCGTTTATTCCATACATCTCTGTTATCTTGTTTGTATCATCCGACAAAATCTGAGGCCAGGTGATTGCATGTTTGTCAATCGCCTCGGTAAGCGTATTTGACCGACTGCTTCCCACTATTCCTACAATCTCGAATTTTGCCCTGTCGGTTTTAGAATACAGTTCTTTAAGATGTGGCAGTTCCTGTATGCACGGACCGCACCAGGTCGCCCAAAAGTCAAGTACAACATATTTTCCCTTTAAACTGTCCAGCGAGATGCTTGATTTTGTTGTAAATTCCTCTTCCTGGAAGAGATAGGATTTGTATCCGATTTGAGTGGAAAACAATTGTTCCCTTGATAAGCCCATTCTTTCCAAAGTAAGCGTGCTTTTATTGGTATTGACGCCTGCAATCCGGTAGATTTCATTTTTGATTTCAATGTATTCATTTTTTCTGTATCTGTTTTCTTCTTTGATCTTCTCTCCGTTTTTCAGGTCGTTGCGCATAAAAGCGACTTCTATGTCTTTGTAGGATAAATTCATAAAGCCTGACGAAACGACGGCTATTTGCTCTCCCTTGAACTGGCTTGTCGCATATTGAGACAAGTTATAAAAAAATATGTTGCTCCGCCTACTGTATTCAATATAAATTGGAACATTAACCGGGACTGTTTTATCGTGAACAAAAATTTCAAAGGAAACATTGATGACATGCGCCAATGCTAATGAATCTTTATTTGCATTATTGTCTACAGACTCCATTTCAAAAGGAATAAATAATTCGTCATCCGTTAAATCAAGATTGTTGTTGGCATCCACTACAATCTTTAAAATTCCGGCCGAATCTTTTCCGTAAGCAAAGGCGATTTTAGTTTTCACGGGGGTTTTCGACAGGTTCAATGTATCGGGTATCCAATTCCATGATTTCTGCAGTTCTTCATAAAAATCCTTTGTAATATTTCCCGACATGTACTCCTGATAAACGGTTTGATAAATATTCGTTTCAATATCTCCATATCTCATACCGCTCAATCCTTCAGGGAATTTCGACACTTTCAGGTAAGTGTTTTTCCATGGATTATCCTCATTCTCCGGATGGTGAGATGTTCCTCCTAACCACATGGGGAAAGGAGCATAGCCAATTTGCATCGTTAATGGAAGTTCTACAATTTTTTCCTGCGAACAGCTAAACGTGATGGTTGACAATAATAAAGCAATCAATGCTACCGTATTTGTTTTCATGATATTATATATTATAAATTTTTACTCTGTTCGATGCCGACAACTGCTAAATCTTTTCCAATCTGCGATAAAGCGCCGAAAATAACTGTTTCATGTCTCCGAAATTTTTCACAAAGATATAAAATATATTACAAAGCAGGCAAGACAATGAAACGAGAGTAACCTCCCGCTCAATTATCCACTTTTCAAGCCCTTTTTCTTATATGCTATAACGAAAAAAATCAACAGAACAGTCATGTTCACCACTATAACCAGTATAGCTTTCGCAAAGTTTGCGGAAAAATCATTAACAATTACATTTAATTGCTGTGTATATAAAATATCAGCGACCTTTTCAACCGTCCTGTTAAAAGAGGCAATCATGGGTGCAAATCCGAAAATCATTGCGACAGGCATACTGATTGCAGTTGCTGCCTGTTGATTTTTCGCCAGAATACCGATTGTCGCGCCAAGCATTATGGAAGCAGCGATGGTCATTATCATAACAGTTAAAAACTTCGCAAATTCCATTCCCGTAAAATTGCCGATTAAACCAAACACGACCGATACAACCGCACCTGCACACAGAAGAAATCCGCCAATGCCTGCTAAATATTCATGCGGCTTAACTCCCGCCATGATAAGAAACCGAAGACTTTTACGCTCCATATCTTCCGCTATAACAGCCGCCGTTGACGTAACGAGCGCCATTCCCACGAATATGCCTGCCATCATGGTTATGAACATATTGGCTGGTATATATTCGCTGGATTTTACAACCAGCTCCGTCATAACCAAAGCCACGACAGGGTAAATTATGAACTGTATCAACACCATTGGATTTTTAATCATATCTTTAGCCTGCTTGATAAAAATAGCTTTTACATTTCTCATACCAATTCTGCCCCCGTTAATTTAATGAATACAGATTCCAGATCCGGCACTGTTTTTACAGCATTATGCCGTTCACAAATTTCACCCGGAGCGCCCTGCTCTATAATAACCCCTTTATGCAATAATGCCACACAGTTGCATAATTTCACAGCTTCTTCCATGTTATGCGTGGTTAAAAACACAGTCGCGCCCTTATCGCGTAAATTAAATATAAGTTTATGAATACCCCGCGCCGTTTCCGGGTCTAATCCGGAAGAAGGTTCATCAAGAAACAATACTTTAGGCTCATGCAGGATTGCTCTCGCCAGCGCCAAGCGTTGCCTCATACCTCTGGATAACTTGCCAACGGATTTTTTCGCCGCGTTTTCAAGTCCGACACTTTTTAACGTTTCCAATGTTTTTTTTCGCGGTATTCCATAAATATCCGCGAAAATATTCAGGTTCTCAATACAGTTAAGACGTACATAAAGCCCGTCTTCATCAAGCATTAATCCTGTCTCAAACGAAGTTGCGCCGATTTCGTGAATTCCGCTGTCTGCTTCGAGCTGATGTGTAAGGATATTAATAATCGTTGTCTTACCCGCACCCGATGGACCCAGCAGTCCAAAGATTTCCCGCTCTTTCACCTCAAACGTTACATCGGAAAGCACCACTTGTTCTCCGAAGTGTTTTACTATGTTATTCAGTTTAATCATTGTTTTCCACAAGATTACAACAGCGGACTTCTAAAACTTATTTGTTTATTTTGATTTTTACACAAAGTCGAAGTCCAATTAAAACTTTTGTTAAAAATCGACGCAAAGTTAATACAAAAAAATAATACCCCTGACACTTTTCAACATTTTTCCCTAAAAAAAACTGTTCAAGGCTGAAAGTCTGGATAATGCCGTCGAACTGGAGGAAAATCTGGCAAAAGAGAAAGGAGTGTATGATGTGGTTGCAAATGCTGATGCCAGGAATATCGCCATAGCATATAACTCCGCCACTATTGATGAAGCAGCTCTTACCGAAAGTATTAAAAAGTTCAATGTAAACCTTATTGCCGCTTCAAAGTAGTCACTTTAAAATTGTATTAATAATTTAAACACACACAAAATGAAATTAACAATGAATAATTAACAATTAAGATGAACAATGTGTGCGGGATAAAATTTAGGACGGTCATTTCTTTGATTGAGGGAACGATTGGACACAATAAATTACGCCGCGTACAGCGTAAACAATGAACAATAAAAATAATGTTTAACACTATAAAAAAATAAAAAATGGCTTTAGATAATTTAGTTTCGGTGTCTTTTACGGAAGACGAATTAGCCAGGATAGACAGGGCATTGACGGAAATAGAAAACATCATTAAGGACAAGGCGGTAAACCTTACTCCAAAACAGCGGCAACTATACGGTCGCGTGGCATACGAAATGGAAGTGTGGGTCGATAAGACCTTCAGCTACATGCAGCAGTATTCTCAACTGGTTCCTTCGTATATTGACATGGAAGAACATGCGAAGAATATAAGCGCTCACCGCGCGCTCAATCCGCGTATCGCACGCCTGGACGGTATCCTGCAGTCGCTGGAGGACACAAACCGTTTGCTGGGCAGCGATCTGTATAACAATTCGAGGTCATATTACCGCAATTTGCGTGAAGCTGCCAAGGTAAACGCAGTCGGAGCATCTGCCAAGTACCGCGACCTGAAACAGCAGTTCCCGGGAGGGAGGAAAGCAGTTAACGATTAACGATTTCGCCTCTCCCTCTCCCTCCCCCAATGAAGCGAAGCGACTGGGGGCAGGCGAATAGAGTTAAGAGCTTGTTACACATCTTTATCCTGGCGGCAAATCCCGGCAAGGCTTCCGGTGCATTTTCAGCATTACAGCACAGAGCTTGTCAAATAGACAAACAGCAGGGCTATGATTGCATAAAATTCGGCAAAAGCGGCGAAGACCATTGTCTGTACCATAACCTTATATCCGCTTCCGATTGCTGCTATACCGTTTGCGCAGACCTCTCCCTGGCGTATTGCCGAGAGCAGGCCAACCACGCCCATCGTCAGACCTGCGCCGAAAATCGCGGCTGCATTCAGGGCGCTTATATCCGCAACAAGATTGCCCTTGAGCATGAAAAATCCGACAAAGCCGTACAGACCCTGTGTACTTGGCAGTGCCGCCAGTCCGATGTAGCTACCGAAAGCGCCCGGATTTTTCTTAATGGCGCCTATTGCGGCATTTCCGCATATCGTGATTCCGTACACGCTGCCCAGACCTGCCAGGCCGACCATCAGTCCCACTCCAATGTATGCCAATAAAATCGCTGTCATAATAATACCTGTTTATTTAATTTTTACTGTTTTATTTTCTCGAAAAGTTTGAAGGGATACCCTCCCCCGTCGAATCCCGAATTTTTGTAATATTCGACATAAGTCAAACGCAGCGGGTGAACTACCGCTCCTAAAAAGTTCAGCAGGAAATTCAGACTGTGCCCGAACAGCAGTATCACAATCGCAGCCAGTTGACTGAGCACGGGAATATCCAGATTTTCGCTGCTCATCGCCGCCAGACTGTTGAAAACTCCGCCGAGAATGCCGCCCGTCAATCCAAGCACGAAAAGCCTGACGTATGAAAGCACATCGCCCAGCAGTCCCGATATCATGTTGTAAGTGGTCATTAAGCCCATGCCGAAGTTTATGAAGGGATTTTTCCCGGGAGAATTGTAGAACAGGGCAACAAGCTCCGCCAGACACCAGACGGCGCCGACAATGTACAGAGCCGCAACATTTTCCGAACTGTCCCTGAGCATATACAGGATTGCTCCCCCGACGATTACCACAATCCATGCCCATGTGGAAAGGGCGTATTTCCAGCCCTTCTGCTTGACGATCTTTGCCGCATTGACAAACATGGCAAAGATTATCTGTATAAATCCCAGTATGAGCGAGAGAATCATCATTCCGAAGCTGTCCGGCATTCCCAGATGCCGCTCGATTATTTTGTCCGGACGTATCTGATCTATTGACACTCCGAAGAATGTCGCCGTAACAAACCCGAACAGCAGCGTTGCCGCTCCCATATACTGGGCTAAAGTCAGGAAAGGGCGTATCTTCACATTCTTTATCCTGGTTTTCAGGAACGAGGCTGCCGCCAGAATGAAAAGCCCGTAGCCGCCGTCGCCGAGACAGAATCCGAAAAACAGCATGAAAAACGGCGCAAAAAATGGCGTCGGATCCAGTTCCCTGTAATTCGGCAGGGAATACAGGCTGGTTATCGGTTCGAACAGGCGCGTAAACCTGTTATTCTTCAGCAGCACGGGCGGTTCCTCCTCTTCGCCGATCTTTTCTTCCGCAAAATAGACCGTCGCCTGGGTTTCCAGAAACGTCTCGAATTTAGCCCTGCTTTCCTCCGGCAGCCAGCCTGTCAATATCTTGATACTCTCGCCGGCTTCGTTCTGCGCGCTCAGTTCTGCGATGTTGTAATCGATCTGTTCCGTCAGCAGTTTGCGTTCCTCCAGCAGGATTCCAGCAGACAGAGCCAGGCTGCACAGCTGTTTCCTGCAAAGAGAATGCTGTACGTTCAACTGATTCAGCTCTTCCTGCAGTTCGGTATACGGGCGCGACGGCGGTTTGATTCCCTGCAGTCCCGGATCAAAATCCGGACCATACTGTAATGTAACAAAATAGACATTTCCCCTGTAACGGTTTATTTCGTACATGGGATAGATGTTCGCCCAGTTTTCGTCGAACTGTTTGACCGGAACGGCATAAAACCCGGGCTTGATTCCCAGCGAGGCAATGCGTTCCAGATCGTTAGCGTTAAACTCGCCCCATGGAACCGCCTCCTCAATATCCTTCCGGGTTTTGCTTATCGAAGCCTCAAGTTTGTCGATCTGCTCCCTGAGGCGGGAATATGTTTCGGCTAAAGCGCAGGCATCTCCCTCAAACGGAAGGGTTTCCCCGCATGTCTTTACATCTTTGAGTTCCCGGGCTATCTTACTGAAACTGTCAGCCTGACGGATGATCCTGTCCGTTTTTTCATCGACTTCCACATTGCGCGATTCGACATGAATCATTCCAAGTTCCTGCAACTGCTCAAGAAAACGGTTTAAATCGCCATGATACAGCAGGAAATTATACTTGATCATCGGTACTATCATTGCCTGCCCTCCTCTTCCTGACGTTTCTTTACTATTTTCTGAGCCGATTTCGACAGGTTTTCCTCGTCTTCCAGAAAACGCTTGATTTTCCGTATGGCTTCGGTGTATCCCGGAATCTGCACTTTTTCGTAAAGATTTACCTTTTGAGTGGTCTTTTTCCTTGCATGGTCGAGCAGGTCTGTTTTCTGCCTGTAAAATTCGTGCCGGATACCTGCAGTTGCCAGCTTTTCAAGTATCTGCATGCCGTCGATATACCAGACGGGACTGTTGAACAGATTATATTTCCTGATGTCGAACAGCACCTCGTCGAGGACGGGAATATTTACTCCGGCAATCTTTACGGAACTCAATTTCACGTCTTTGACTTTCAGCAAATCCGGCTCAAATTCGTTCCACAGGGCTGCAATATAGGTATATGACGAAATCAGTTCTTCCAGCTCGAGCAAGAGTTTTCCGGCTTCGTCCTTTGCTTTCTGGACTTCCATGCGCAGAGCCGATTCCTTGCTTTTAATTGTCGGCAGGGTTCTTATACGCATCTTTAGCTGTTTGTTAAGATCGTTGAGCGAGGTTTTGTTGAACTGAAATTTTATTGCCATTTCCTGCACATTTAATCGATTATACTGTCGGCGCGCTGCTGTCTTGTAAATTCCTTATATATTATACCGCTTTGTCCCCTGATATCTACTTCTTTAAACCTGTCGTCGGAAAAAATGCCATATTTTGCATAAATAGTATCCGTTTCGGAATAAATTTCGGTATAAACGTTTGTCTCGATTGTTTTGTTTTTTCCGTCCCAGCGCAGCGGACCGCCCGTATCCAGTTCCTTATTTGTAATGAAATTCCGCGCAACCACATTTCCAGTGGCAGTAAACAGCATCATTCCCCTGTAATCGTCCAGCGTTGCGCTGTCGGCGACCAGATCGGATTCGGGAATGCTGTCCTTGTATGATTTTATATAGATACCCATCGGGAAAATATACCGTATGCTGTCTCCGGTCTGGTATTTGATGGCTTTTTTTGCTGTTACCTCGTTGCGGAGCCTGCCTTCGGAAGTATATACAAGTTTCACGTTGATAACCTCTTCTACCGGCTGGTCGTCCAGTTCGCCGGAAGATATCTTCTGCAGAGTGTCCACCGTGCATGAAAAAATGATAGCGCTCCAAATGAGCGCTACCACAGATATGAACAACTTGCTATGGCAATATCCAATCATTTTTTCGTTCGTACAATTGTTGTCTCGTTGACGGGTCCGCATTGAACCTTGTACTCCTGTCCGTCAAGAATATTGAGGAAAAACGCATCGTCCACCGTCGGAAAATGCTGGGAGTATGTGTTTATACTCTTGTTTGCCTCGGCGGCGATACCCGGATCCATCTGTTTTGCCTTGATAAACTGGTCAACAGCAATCCAGAAGATTGCACGCTTGCCTACCTCGTCATCTCCGCAGCCCGAAAGACCTGCATAAGCCGTTCCAAGCAGGAGATAAGCCCTTCCATTTTTCGGATACGCGGCTATTGCGCGTTTTGCATAGCTTATAGCATCGTTCCTTTTTCCTTCTTTAAGGAAAAGGCTTCCAAACTCGTAGAAATATTTGGATTTGTTTACCGCATCCGTTTCCGTTTCGGTCGCTTCCTTAAAGAACTGCATTGCCTTTTCCATGTCTTTTTTGGAATAATATACGCGAGCCAGGCTATACGAAGCGTTGGGTGAAGGATTTAACTTATTGTATGATTCCACTGCCTCGTAATACAGTTCCGTATCGGTACAGTCTTTTTGCGAAAGCAGGTTTACAACCATTTTTACCGTTTCTTCATTATCCCTGTTTGTCTTGAACCTTTCGTCCAAAACCTTGACAAGATTTTCGCAGTCGGCAGCGTCCGTCGTCAGAAAAGCGCTTTCAACAGCCGCTTTCAGGGCGATTTTAACAGTATCGTCGGGAGCAGCTTTTACCTGAAGTTCGGCAATATCGGACATCTCGGTATATATATTGGTAAAATCTTCCTGCGAAAGTTCCTTCTTTTCGTACAGTTCGCGCGCGGACAGCATCAGTTTGGCAGTAGCCATCAGATCAATGTCTTTGTTTACAACAACTTTGTAGGCTTCGTATATGGCTTTATGATTGTCGGGTCTGTAGTTTTGTATTTCCTTGGCTTTATTATGAAGCAGTTCGGTTTTATCCTTGACATTAAAATATTCAATCCGTTTGTCATAGAGCATCAGCAATGAATCGATTCTGGCTTCCTTCAAGGCAGGGTCAGTGGTTTTGTCAATCAGGTAACGCATCATGGTAAGTCCACGTATATATACATTTTCGCTTGCCTGAGGGCAGATCTTAAGTACTTCTCTCCATTGCGGTAATGCCGCATCATAATTTTTGCTTCTGTATTCAGTCTCATAGCCCTGAATGTTCAATATGCACTGAACACTGTCTTTTCCATATCTCTGGGCGCTCACATTTGTACCCAATGCGCCGATTAAAAGTGTAAATACTATAAATTTCAATGTTTTCATCATTATAAACGTTTATTAAAATTATTCTACATTTGTTCTACTTTATTATATCAATCCTGTAAAGTGTGTCCGTTAGAATCACGATCCAGAATGTGATGCAAAACCCTGTTCAAACCAAAAACTGCCGGATTTTGAAATACAAATATGGGGGTTTTTATTTTCACAGCAAAATAAAAAGAGTCTCCTCCCGTAAAAATTATTTTGTGTTCCGGATATTCTCTTATGTAAGTCATTGCTTCCCCGATAATTCCACGAACCACTCCAATTTCAATCGCTTCGTTTGTTGTTGTCCCGATTTCCCCGATTTCATGCGGAATCTGGAGCAAAGGAAGGCTGTTTGTAAAGAAATTTAAGGATTTTAAGCGTACGGAAAGTCCGGGCGAAATATTTCCGCCGAGATAATTGTTCCCGCTGTCCATGAAATCGATTGTGATGGCTGTGCCGAAATCAAATATAATTACGTTTGTGTCCGGGAAGAAATGATTTACTCCTATTGCCGACGCAAGCCGGTCGCTGCCAAGCGTTTTGGGCGACCTGTAGAGGCTGGTAACGGGAATCGGCGTATCCGGCGAGAATTTGATGAAGTTTTCCAGCCTTTCGGCGAGAAAATCCTCCAGTTCGCAGGGTATATGTCCCGAAGCAGAGTAGATTCCGTTTCGTATCCGCGGAAACCGGGCGAATATTTTTTCCAGATCGGCTATGCTTCCGTACGTTGCCGCATACAGTATCTCGAAATCGCCGGCAACAAACAGTTTGACGAGGCTGTTCCCTATGTCGATTATAAGGGAATGATGTCCCTGCATGTTATATAATCCATATCCCATATACAAAAAAAATTATGCAAAGATAGTAATTCTTTAGATTCTGTAATTGTGCTCTATTTTTTGTACAATTAACATTCGCTACGCTGACACATCGACGCTGTGATATTACCGGTATTGTCGGAAACGGCAATCATTGCGACGATTGGTGTAGGGGCGAACCTGCGTGTTCGCCCTAATTGCATTCGCCCTAATTGCATTCGCCCTAAATGCGGTTGCTCAAAATGCATCCGCCCTATTCGACCCCCTCCGGATTCAGGGCAACCGCGAGGCTTGCCTCTGCCCCGGTCCTCGAAATAATTGCCGTCACCGGCAATGCCAATCCTCTTTTTTCCAAAAAAAATCATCAAAAAAACCAAAAAAACTTGCAGATTAAATTTTATTATTACTTTTGCACTTCGAAATCATAGACAGTAACAGTAATTTTGATTAACACTTGTTAGGATGAAATG
>JAIRZR010000353.1 GCA_031267155.1 Prevotellaceae bacterium
AGCTTACCCCGGGCTGCGCTTCGCTTGCCCGAGGTTATCGACATCAGACGCCTACGGCGTCAAAAGACACGAAGCATCTCTACATTTTTACCTCACAATTTTAACCCGCGCACTGTATAGTTAAGCTATCCTACACTTCCTTCCAGACTGATTTCAAGTAATTTTTGAGCCTCTACTGCAAATTCCATTGGCAGTTTGCCAAGAACATCCTTTGCATAACCGTTTACAATCAGGGCGATGGCTTTTTCCGTGGATAAACCTCTCTGATTGCAGTAAAACAGCTGGTCGTCGCCTATTTTTGACGTTGTAGCCTCGTGCTCCAGAATTGCCGATTTATTTGCGGCTTCAATGTATGGGAAAGTATGCGCACCGCAACGATTTCCGAGCAGTAAACTGTCGCACTGCGAGAAATTGCGGGCATTGTCCGCATTTTTCGTCACCTTGACTAATCCTCTGTAACTGTTGTTACTGTATCCTGCCGAAATACCTTTTGACACAATCCTGCTTCTGGTGTTTTTACCGATATGTATCATTTTTGTTCCCGTATCGGCTTGCTGATGGTTGGCGGTCATGGCAACAGAATAAAATTCGCCTATGCTGTTGTTGCCTTTCAATATGCAGGATGGATATTTCCACGTGATTGCCGAACCTGTTTCTACCTGTGTCCATGACAGTTTGGCATTATCTCCATTACATATTCCGCGTTTCGTAACGAAATTGTATACTCCGCCGTTTCCGTCCTTATCGCCAGGAAACCAGTTCTGTACGGTCGAGTATTTTACTTCTGCATTTTTTTCTACAACAATTTCCACAATTGCGGCATGCAGCTGGCTCTTTTTTCTTACGGGAGCCGTACATCCCTCCAAATAACTGACATACGAACCTTCTTCGGCAACTATCAATGTCCGTTCAAATTGCCCGGTGTTGGCGGCATTGATACGGAAATAGGTTGACAACTCCATCGGACAGTGTATCCCGCCCGGAATGTAACAAAATGAACCGTCGCTAAATACCGCCGAATTTAATGCTGCAAAATAGTTGTCCGTGAAAGGCACTGCGCTTCCCAGGTACTTTTGCACCAAACCGGGATGTTCCTTAACAGCTTCGCTGAATGAACAGAAAATGATTCCTTTTTCTGCCAAAGTTTCACGGAAAGTTGTTTTTACCGAGACGCTATCCATGACTGCGTCAACTGCAATGTTTGACGATACTCCCGCCAGGATTTTCTGTTCCTCGAGAGGGATTCCGAGTTTATCGAAAGTCTGTTTCAGTTCGGGATCGATCTCTCCTCCGGCATTGACTGTCTGCTTTGGCGCGGCATAATAGATGATATCCTGGTAGTCAATATCAGGAATGTTCAAATGCGCCCACTTCGGCATCTCCATATTCTTCCATTGCCTGAACGCTTTTAATCTGAAATCCAGAAGCCATTCCGGCTCTTCCTTTTTAGAGGAAATCAAACGTATAACATCTTCATTTAAGCCCTTTGATATTGTATCCGTATCTATATCGGTAGTAAATCCGTATTTATATTCGCCTTCGGCAGCATCGCGAAACAGCTTGTTCTGTTCTTCTTCCTTATCGTTTTTTTCTTTCATAATAAAATACTTATGTTTTATTTATTGGCACAAAGGTAAGGATTATTACATAAACCGGATACCGAATTTATTGTCGTCCTTATAATTGCAATTCACGGACAAAAAGATAGAAAGTTCAGGCAACTAATCATTGTTCGATGAAGCGAGCAGCATTTCTGCAAGAATGTTTTTAGCTCGGAAAAGCTGTGCTTTCACTGTTCCTATCGGGATATTAAGTTCTTCGGAAATTTCTTCGTATGCATATTCCTTAATATACCTTAATTCAATAACTGTTCGATATTTAGGCTTCATGGATTCGATATATTTCATCAATCTTAACTCTTCCTGCTGCTGTATCATATTCTCTTCGGGATTTGGAGTTCCCGAGTATAAAGTATTTTCGTTTATCGAAGATTCTTCGTCCGAGCCATAATTTATGTGCAGCGTATTTAATTTGCGTTTCCTCACAAAGTCAATTGTACAGTTTTTGGCGATTTTGTAAAGCCAAGTACTGAAAGCGTACTGCTCGTCATAACTGTCCAGATTCTGAAAAGCCTTGTCGAACGATTCCAGGGTAAGATCGTCGGCGTGTGTTTTATCTCCTACCATTTTCAGGATATAATAGAAAATATTGTCATGATATCGGGACAGTAAGCGGCTGTATGCTTTTTGTTCCCGGTTTAATGCCTTGCGCACTAATTCCTGATCGGTATCTTTGGACATTATACTATTATTAACAAAGTTTTTAAATAAAAATCCTCTTTTTCCCTCATCGTCCGCTCTTCGTCTTCCAATTTGTCCCTGTATCCGCATAAGTGCAACACTCCATGATACATAACCCGGCTTAATTCATTATTAAACGATACTTCGAATTTGCGGGCATTTTCGTCAACCCGTTCTGTACTGATAAAAACATCGCCCGAAACGACATTGTCAACAGTATAGTCGAACGTTATAACGTCGGTATAATAATCGTGATTGAGGCGCTTTTTGTTCATGTCAAGCAAGAAAAAATCAGTACAGAAAATAAAGCACAAATCGCCGACTTTCCTGTTTTCCATCCCAATCAAACTGCTTATCTGCTTTTTAGCAATCTGTTTTTTCCCCTTAAACGGAAATATAACATCCTGATTAAAAAAATAAATCATCCCTGTAAACCTGAATTAATCTTTTCAACTCTTCTTAAATGCCTTCCGCCGTCAAAATGAGCCGACAGAAAGGTGGCGACAATTTCTTCCGCTTCCTTTTCCGTTATGAAATGTTTCGGCAATACGCACACATTGGCGTCGTTATGGTTTCTTGCGAGCATTGCCGTATCCCTGTTCCAGCAAAGCGCCGCTCTGACGCCCCTGTGCCGGTTCAAAACCATGTCTATCCCGTTTCCCGAATAGCATACCGCAATGCCGCGCCTGCATTCTTCCGCATCGATAGCCCTGCCGAGCGGATGCCCGAAATCGGGATAATCAACGCTACTGTCGGAATCGGTTCCATAATCTGCAATTTCGTAGCCCCATTCTTTCAATTTTCCTATGAGATAAGTCTTTAGACTGTATCCTGCATGGTCGGAGGCTATCCCTATTTTTCCAAATTCTTTATTCTTCATTTCCCCATCGTTTTCCTATATAATCAAGCAGTTCAAGTACTTTTTCCGGACTGTTTTCTGTAAGTAACCTGTATTTGGTATCCTTAAAATCATTCAACCCTTTAAAGTACGAACTTAAATGTCTTCTCATTTCCAATACTCCAACTTTTTCGCCCTTTACCTCGACAGATTTGCAGAAGTGCGTTTTTGCAATCCCGACTCTCTCATTAACATCCGGTTCGGGCAGCAGTTCTCCCTTT
>JAIRZR010000470.1 GCA_031267155.1 Prevotellaceae bacterium
GGTGGTATTGTACCTGCATTTGGCACATCAAATAAAAAAATAGATGCTTATACAGTTACTTCTAAAGGAACTCTTTTCGCTATTATAGGAAAAGAATTATGCATAATAGATGGTCATAATAAACTAACCAAATTACTTACTTTGCCGAATAATGCTATGGGGATTATATCTGGGAATGAATGTTTATATGTATTTGATAAAAATAGTCTTAACGGTAAAAATTCTATTTACATAATATTTGAAGATGCTCAATATGCAAAGCTAATCACAATGCCAACATCAATTACATCATTGCTCGAAAGTGAGGAAAGTCTTTTCTTTTCTTCAAAAAATAAGTTATTCTGCATTGATATAAAGAATAAAAAAATAAGCGAACTCTATTCATTCCCAGAAAAAGAAAGCGAAATTATTTCGATAGCAAATGATAACCTAAATCACGCTCTTTACTTTTCTACGAAAGATACAATTTATCGAATCTTTAATAATGAAATAGAAATTGTTAACATCGACTTTGGCGGTATTCTGCGTTACGACGGCGAAGGGCTTCTGATTTTTAATCCCGAACAAAGCCTGATTGTCAGGCTGCGCAACAATATTCTGTACAATACCGGACAAACGCCTGAAAATCCGGTGGCACAGTCCAAAGAGGAAGCAACTGTTGCTCCCGATCCTGTATCGACTGTCACGCTTCCCGACAGCAAATCGGAAACGCTTCCCGACAAAGTTTCGGTAGTTGAGCCTTCAGTCAGCCCCACAAAAACCGTTGTGGAAGAAATGCCTGCGTCAAAACAGGCAATAGACATGGAAACGCCTGTCGAAAAAACTCAGTCTCCGCAGGCAGAATCATCCGATCCGCCAGCGACTCTACCGGCAAATGTCAGGGAAGCCATCGACTATGTCTCGGAAGTAAAGGAATTAGTCGATTTATTACAGATCAAGCAAAAGGATTTTACGAATACCATTTTGAAATGGAATCAGCAAATCAATGCTGTTCTTGAAGAAATAGACCATACAAACTCTGCTATTGCGAAAACTGAAAAAGAACTGGAGGATACTAAAAATTCCGCAGCCACAGGCGTTTCTCAGAAAATCAATGAACTGAGAAGTACCTTGAACACGCAGCGCAACGTTCTCAAGCAGGTGAAACAAAAACAGGCGGATAAGGGGACGGAGACAGTCAAACAGCTGCAGGAGATCGCCAAACGCGACGCCGGCGATATCGGCAAGCAGTTCGCCGAAACGGCTAAAGAAATCACGCCCACCACCACGTTTCCCGCGCTGAGCAAAAAGCGTACAAGGGTAAGGTTCTCCGAAAAACCGGAAAAGCCAAACATTGTCGAATATTTGAAGGCTACCGACGAGTTGCCTGTCTGGTACTGGAATGTCGAAAAATCGTTTCTTAAAACAATCGATGAACAAAACCGGAAGGTGCAGAGCTTCATAGACGAAGACGCAAAACTCTCAATACGCTTGCAGTCGCTTATGGAACAGCTTTCCGAATATCAGAAAGAGCCTAAAATCCGTAAAAAGGAAATCAAAGACCTGAAAAAGGAGGTTGCTGCTGTAGAAAAGGAGCGTAAAAACGTGTCGAAGCAGATGAAAAAGGAAGCGGACAGTTTCGCTGCCTCTCTGAAAAACTACAACAGGGAGATTCAGGATGAATACAAAAAAAGGATACAGAATGTGGCCGAAGAAATCAATTATTCATTTCACCAAAAATAAGATGTCATTATGAAAACGATATGCACTGTTTTTAATAAAGTTTGCGGACTGGGGAGAAACATTTTTCTTCTTGCAGTCTTAGCGGCTGTTCCGTTTTTCCTGACGGCGCAGAAACCCGCCACTCAAAATCAGGCGCGGGAGTTTGTCCTTCAGGGAAAGATGCAGGAAGCTATTATTGCCTACGCGCAACTGTCCGCAAAGGATGCGGGCAACACGACGCTTCTGATGGAATATGCCTACAGTCTGGCGCTTGGCGGCATACCCGAAGGCGCCTTAATGTACCTTGACCTCGCAAAACAGCGTGGCGCCGGGAGCGAATACTATTTCTATGCGGCGCGCGTGCTGGAACTTATGGGACACAAATCGCTTGCAGCCTCCTTTCGGGAAACAGGCGGCAATGCACCCTCATGGCTGTACGACAGCAGGGCGGATCTTCTTACGCGACAGTCTTCGCCCGTCCGCATCAACAGGGACGAGGACAGTACGGCTTACAAACGGGCAAATACTCTGGCGGCAAAGGGCATGTATCTGCAATCCCTTGTGCTGCTGCAGGAATTGAGCGGGAGGTATCCCGATTTGTATCTCCCGTACCTGAGCGCCAGTATTACGCTGGAAAATCTTCAACTCTTCGACCGTGCGGCGGAATCGCTTGGAAAAAGCATAGAACTGATTAACGAAACGCTGAAGCGCGGGTACGATGCGGACTTGAGCGACGCCCTTCCCGCCTTCCAATCCCATCTGGAGGGACTGAAACAGAAGCAAAGGACGCCGGCCCCAAGCCGTTCGATAGTGAAAAGCGTAAAAGACATAAAAAGTCTGCGAACCATGCTTTATGCCGGCGGGATGTATTCCAATTCCTTCGTTTCGTTTAATTCCCGTTTCGGCGTACTGTTTTCCGACTCATGGAACGCCGCGGCGGACTTGAGCGTCTCCGGCAGCAGCGGCAGCATATATACCGGTTTGGGACTGTCCGCATACGAACGCTGGAAGTTTTTAGTTGGCGGACTGGGATTCAGCGGACAGTTCGGCGAAAGCAGCAGCTTTAATCTCAGGGGCACGCTCGGGCTAAGTTTCTTTAACAAAAGGAAAAGCCGGAGTTTTGACGTCTTTTTTACATACGACCTCCCATTGGTGGAAGGAGCGAAAACCATCTATGGACTTTCAATCGGTCGGAGTTTTTATTTTGGTAAACGCTAAAGAAAATGATAATGAAAAGATTTTATATTGTGATATTTATGCTGACAGTCGGCGCTTACTGCGCTGCACAGAACAGCGCTAAGAGCGGATTGACAATATCGCTCGACGAATATTTTGAAGCGGATTCTACAGATGCGACATTCGTAAGCCTGAAAGCGAAACCGCATTATGTCAATTCGTCTCTTCAAAGCAAATCGCTTATGATAGACAACATATTATCCATCCGTGGCAGGAAGCTTGCGTATGTTTATTATGATCATAAACGGGAAATATGGGGAAAAGACGCTGCCAATAACCTCGTTCGTCTGGATACCATAGATCTTAACAGCATCAGCGAGTTGAAAATGGCGCTTGGAGAATCGCAGAAATTAGTCAAACATCCGTGGTTTGTCTATTTCGGCGGACAGGGCATGTTTAATTCCGACTATCTCAATCTGGCATTTAATGTGCGGGCAGGCTTTTTTCTCCTCTCGGAGAAATGGGATCTGGCGCTGTCGCAGGGATTTAGTCTCAGCAGCGCCGGAGAAAACGAAACGTTTAATATTCCCATAGGCCTTTCGAGTAAATACTATTTCCCGACGACATTTAAGGGACAGCGTATCAGTCCCTATCTCGGCGCCGGTATTGCTTATTCGTATATGTCTGATGCCGATATAGATGAATGGCAGCCTGATTATTCTGCGCTGGCAGGCGTCAGCTGGGCTTTGGGACCCGGCAGTCTGGATCTGGGACTGCAATATGGCAAGCTAAGTAAATTCGGCATAAGTATAGGATATACTTTTTTCCCGTGGAGGAAATGAAAATGATGAAAAAAATAATGGCGGAACGCCGAAAAGCCAGTAAAAACAGAGTAGGCAATTTAAAACATTCATATTTTATGAAGAAAAACATTAGATTATTGGGCTTGATAGCCCTCCTTGGCGGTGTTATGTTTATGACATCCTGCAGCAAGGAAAAAACCTGCGAATGTACTGTGTCCGTTACGGTCATGGGTCAAACTCAAACACAAACTGTTTCGGGCGAGATTGACGATGGCGATTGTAAAGATGCTGAGAACATACCGGGGCTTCAAGAAGCTAAAGATGCGCTCAGCCAAATCGGTTCCCTGAATGTTTCCTGCAGTGAGAAATAATCGGGATTAAGCAGTTTAATTAAGTCGGTTCTGGAATGTATTTTCCGGAACCGGCTTTTTATTGAATTAGAAATGAAACGACGAATAAGAATTTATGCGATTATTGCCGGGATTGTTTTTTTAATCTCCGGTTTTGGAAAAGCGCTGGCTACAGCCGATTTTTCCCATTTGATTATCCGGTATGGATTGCAGACTGTCAGCTGGATTGCAGTCCTGATTATCGGGGTGGAAATTATTGTCGGTTTGCTGCTTGTTTTTCACATCCGCCTGAAGGAAACCGGCTTTACTGCCATCGTTCTGCTCACAGCGTTTACGCTCATATATGCGTACGGTTATTTTTTCATGGATATGGAAGACTGCGGCTGTTTCGGCCCGGTATCCGTACTGAATACTTCATTTGCTTTCACGCTCACCCGTAATGCCGTGCTGTTTTATCTGCTGATTTATGTCTGGAAAAACGGACGCCGTACTGTATCATCCCTCACAGGATGGAAGATTATGTTTATCACAGCCGTTTTGTGCGCGGCGTCTTTTATTTCCGGACTTACTTATACCGGCGACGATATGATTTATTTCGGCTCTCGAAAGAGCCAATACACTGGAAAATCCGTCCAGAATTCGGCATTGGGGGATTTTGTATCGACGTCCAAAGACTCTACATATCTGGTGTTTGCTTTTATATATTCCTGCCCGCACTGCCTCAATTCCATCGAGAACCTGAAACAGTACGAAGCCTCAGGCACAGTGGACAAAGTGATTGCCCTAAGCTTAAAGGATTCTGTCGGAGAGAAATTTTTTATCAACACTTTCCAACCCGGTTTCACTGTTCAGACATACGATCCGCAAACTTTGCTACAGCTAACCAACAGTTTTCCTACTGCCTACTATATCAAAAATGATACAGTGAAACTGGAAATACATGGAGAGTTGCCATGCGGATATGTCTTCCTGCGGCAATTGCGAAAAATGCGGTAGGATGTCAGGTGAGTTTTATTGAGTACTGTCGAGAATCGGATTATACTGCGCGCGGGCTAAAACTGTGATATAAGGGACGTGAAATAAATAAGGTGTAACAGTTTCATTATACTGTGAACATAATGCGCATTGCGAAATTGCCCGTAAGTCCCCCATTAAAGGTTTTAATGCAAAAAGCATATAACATTGCCGGAATCAAAATCCCGTCAGGGATTAGATATTGGTAGAAATCAATTCATTGTCCAGCAAAATCCCGTTAGGGATGACATGCAGTATCTTCGTTTTTACATTTCATCCCTGACGGGATTCTTACCGACTTCCGACTGTTTTCTACCGATATTTCATCCCTGACGGGATTTTTTTGTTGCATCCATAATCTACTTCATATTAGTCGTTTGTGATGTTGTTATATGAAAGGCATCAAGAGAGTTAAAAACTAAAAGTTGAATAGCGTTGATTAATTGTCCGTAGGACATTAATATCAATAGAAAATCATTTACCTTCCATCACAAGCCTTTTAAGGCTTGCACGCGATGGCAGATGTCCTCCACAACTTCGTAAGGAGTTGAACTACTCCGTAGTTCTGATAAGTACGACAATTTATCCCGAACTGCGCTGCGCTTGTTCGGAGTTATCCATCTTGAACTCCATACGGAGTTTGCCCGCAATGCACAAACTGCCCCACGCGTGGTATAAAAACTAAAGTCCTTTGCCTAAAAGCGAAGGATTTTCCTCCAGACATTGATTATGCTACAAGGTATTGATGTATAAAATCAAAGCGTCGAGTTCTTCTTTGCTTAATTTTTTTGTAAACCCGTGTTTATCGTCCGAATTGTAGATAGTAAACATATCCTGCAAACTTGCAGCCCGTCCGTCGTAGAGATAGGGAGCCGTGCGCCAGATTTCGGACAGCGAAGGAGTATCGAACGCCCGTCCGGCGTCATTGCCGTCTCCGCTGCCTACGTCGTATTTCGTCATGTCTGTAAGGTAATTACCATTGTGGCACTGCGTACATCCGGCCTGTTCGAAGAGCTTTTTCCCAAGCTGTTTCGACTTGCTTTTCCTGTATTCCTTCATGAAAGGACTTTCGAGGGGCGCGAGGTTTTTCAGATAATCGTCGATATCGACCGAAAGCGCTTCAGGCTGTTTGGTTTGCAGAGTATGCAGGATACCGTTTCGCACTGCCAGTTCGGCTGATTCGCGTATTCCGGTAATCATGCAGGGCGGGGTAACATGCGAGTAAAGAAGGCTTTTGGTATTTTTCGGATTGCCAAGACCGTCGTTTTGCTGATCCCAGTTCAAGCCGTCGGCTCTGCCGTCGGGATGGCACGATGCACAGCTTTGCCACTGCTGGTAACAGATTGAAGCATCGCAAAAAGCAAGTTCCCCGCGCCGTATGCCGTCGGGTTCCGCCTCTTCGCCGAGCGACAGTATTTCATGACTGCCGCCCTCCGCCGGAACCGCTTCGATAAAAGGCGAGAAACGGCTGCTGACATATATTTTGCCTCCTGCACAGGCAAGTTCGCGCGGCGAACGGCCCTTCAGGACAATGCGTTTCTTGTATGGTGAAACAAATGAAAGAGAACTGCTTAAATCTTCCCTGTTGCGAACGTATGCGTCCTGTTTCTTTCCCGTGAAAAGAGCGGCGATACCGTTTTGCAGACCCTCCAGGTCAATCGACATCAGCTCGTGCGAACCGGAAACGGCAACGAACAGCTTTCCCTTATCGTCAATGCAAATGCCGTAAGGATTAGCCGCCCCGTGATCAACGTCGTCCAAAAGAACGGTAGCATAGAGCGATTTGCTTTTCAAGTCGATAATGCTAAGCGCGTTTGTGTTCACCCATCCACGGTCTAACTGCGTGATGGGCACGCTGAAACGCGACAGCAGATGAACGGCGTAGAGACAGTTTCCGTCGGGCGAACAGGCGATTCCCGTCAGCGACTGTGAGCCGTTGGGAAGCGTTACGCTGGCGCTGACCGTATTGGTAGCCGCGTCAACAAGAGTGATTTGCGATGCCACGACAGTAGCCGTACTTGCCTGTGCAGGAAGAAAGTTGGCTACAGCCAGCGTTTTCCCGTCGGGAGTAATACTCAGGTAACGCGGTTCGCGTATCATCGGAATCGACTTTATCAGTTTGTTTTTCACAAGATCGATCACGGAGACTGTGTTGGAAAACCGGTTGGCGACATACAGGGTTTTCCCGTCTGCCGACAGCGCCATTCCTTCAGGAGTATGTCCGGTCGCGATTGTGGATTTCACTTTCCCTTTGAGTAAATCAATGACATTCACAGTTCCCGCAGCCTCGCCTGTACTTGCATAAAGCGTGGATGCATCGGACGAAAGGAGAATGCTGTTCGGATTCTGTTTCAGTTTTATCTGTCCGCCTGTCTGTCCGCTTGCAATGTCCGTGACAGCAATGGATTTAGCGGTTGTTAAAGCCGTGTATATAAGGCTTTGCTTTTTGTCGATGGCTACTGCTCCCGGAGAAAGATATTTGACCTCCTGCGCGAAAGAGCAGTTAAAAACCAACAGTAATAAATAAGTTAAACGTTTCATTATGTATATATTTATATTAATCTAATTATCAAATAACAAAAGAGCTGCAACTTACGGCATGGCTAAAATGGCAGATACCTGTTCCTCCGAAAGACCGGTAATCCTGATAATCTGTTCAATGCTTATACCGTTCTTATAGGCGTTCAAAACAAGATTAATCCGTACTTCATTCCTGCCTTCTGCTTTGGCTTTGGCTCTGGCTCTGACTTTTATTCTGCCTATTATTATGCCCCGTCTATAACCCCGTTTTTCGCCTTCCTTTTCAACTGTTTCTCTGGCATAATCCACGGCAAGAATTACATCGTCGTATTCCATTATACTTTTATTATACGCTTTCATTTCCTCTCCTGTTAAATTGTTTATTTTTGCATTTTCATATAATTCTCTGAGTATTTCGTCATCAAACTCTTTAGGACATTCGGGCAGTTTCTCCATGTTTTTAAGAGAATACAGCCATTTGTCCTGTATGGTAAGCAGTTCTCCCTCCTTTTTCCGGAATTTCGGCAGTTCTATTGTCACAAATTCCAGCTTGTCGGTAAACACGATATTCGCTTCCTTCCGCATCATCCTTACATGTTCGACAACAGTGTTTTTGGCAAGTTTTTCCGGGAACAGGGTGAAATTCAGAATACCTACCATATATACTCCCTCAATGGAATAGTCCCATCCCGACTTTACCTGTTTGCCCGCACTGTTCGTCCTTGTTACCTTCCCTTTCGGAGCCTGACTGATTATCGGATAAGCCATGTAAAACAGCAGTCTCTCGGCAAAATTCGGCTGCGACGAAGCCTGCATCTCAACAATGAACCGTTTGCCGCCTGAAGTTGTGCAATAAACGTCATATACCGCCTTGCGATCTTCCCTGGCATAACCCAGCTGCTCCGCAGGAAGATATTCTATTTTCTTAATATCCTTAAACAGTACTGTACGCAAAAACGCAGCCAGCAAGGTTTTATTGCCGAATATTTTCTTGAATCCAAAATCGGTCTTCAGATTAATAAAGACTTCTTGACCAATACTTTCAGATATTCCTTTTCCCTCTTTCATTCTGCCACGTCTTCTAAATTCAATGCGTAAAGATATGTATTATTTTCCGAACAGTACTGTGACATATAATTACACCTGTTTTGTATTCTTTGCCAAAAAGTATCGCTCTGCAATGTTTTATCCATATATGCTCTTAGCTCCTGAAAATCCATATCTTTGGTTTCCGTGTATATTTTTGCCTGAATATCATTTTTCATTGCAATGCAGTCAAATTCCCTATCTGTTTTATTCATTTCCATATACCCCTGATTTCAAGAGCTGCATAGCTGTATTTTCAATTCCCTTTTACACAGACAGGAAGCTTGTTGTAACTGTCCGGAGACGGCGTATCGTAAGCCCCGTCCGTTTCGAAAGCGTCGAACGGACCTGGACGCGGCACAATCGGCGCAGTCTGCACTCTCGGGCGTTGCGACAGCCAGTCCTTTCCCTGGAAAAGAGGGTCTTCCATTTTGCGCAATTCTTCGAAACCATAGTACGGACCCATTGCGTCCACCCAGTGGATTACGCGCAGCAAATCTTCGCCTTCAACCTTCACGCCGTGATGCTTGCCGCTCGACATCACATCGACCAGACGGCTTTTGTATGACAGTTTCGTCATCGGGGGCGTTGTCCGGTAAGCAGCGGAATCGACCGTGCTGAACGACTCGACCATAATCACATCCGCCCAGCCATATCCGCCGCAGGTATTTTCCCTCTGCCTGTAAGCGTTACCCCAGGTCGGGCTGCCCAGCAGCGTCATGTACGGTTCCTTGAATCCGAGGAATCCTGGACGCAGATTGGCATTGAACTTCTTATAGCCCTTCTGTTCCGGACTCTGGTGGCATTTCAGACAGTGTCTGTCGAGCGCGGGCTGCACATAGCGTTCGTAACCGACTGATATGTCCTCCCATGGAACGGGCGTAACCGTCGATGGACTGCGTTGAAGGGCTTTCCCCATCTTCGTAACATTTATCGTGCGGGTATGCGATTCGTGGCATCCAAGACATCCGCGAGGTTCTCCGGGCTGTACTCCGGTGAACGACTTCATTGTCTGCAGGGCGCGCTGGTTTTCGTCCAGCAGCTGGAAGTGCAGGGCGATACCGCTCGGCGCTGTGAAATTAACGCTGCCGTCGTCCTCGATTGGCACGGTGCCTATGATTTTCTTTATGCCTTCCGACTGTACGGCGGAAATTTCGGGTCCCGTCGATATGTAGTTGCGCTTAAACCAGTATGTATAAGTTTTGTGGTCGATAGACCAGATGCGGAGGTATTTAGCCCTGTCTTTCAGTTCTTCGGGAGCGCCGTCATAGACATTGTTGCTGTAGATTATTCCCGGCTGGGGATTGTCGCGTTCCTCCCACGAGGGCCATTCGACCATGTCGGGCTGCACCGGTGGCACAGCGCGCTTGCGTACGGGAATTGCGTCCCAGATGTTGTGTTCGCCTTCGTTGATAAGCTCCCTGTTGCCGTCGGTATCCATCAGCATAAGAACGAATTTGCCCCTGTGCCCGCGTTTTGCGGAAACAATGAAGTCCTTCTCGCTGAGCGGATATGGCGAATAGTAGGCAACGTAATTGCCGGCAGGATGATAGTCGGGGCTTTCGACGGGATTGAGCGGCGCTTCGCCACACTCGGGCCATTCGACATCCTGCGTAACCTTGCTCAGTCCGTTGGGGAAATTGAAGCCCTGCGAGGGAGTGATGATGCCGACGCTGCCCGAAAACCAGTTGTGATGCGCGCTTCCGGTAAACATCACGCGGTCGCTTCCGGGTATCTGGCGGGCGTCCTTGAGCAGGTCAGGCCACACGGACTGGTTGCCCCAGAACGTCTGTACAAGAGTGCCGTTCTGCCGCATTGTCCACAGGCTCTGAGCGCGCCAGAGCGGCTTGTCCGTATATTCCCAGCGCGTGTATATCACCCGTCCGTCGTTCAATACGGATGGAGTGTATTCCGGCTCGCCGCTTCGCGAGATGATGTAGAGGCTTTTGTCTCCCGGCTTTGTGTCGAGGGGCATCCGCGCCATGACAAAGGCGTTGGTCGGCGGCATGCAGCGCACGTAAATGTGTCCGCGCGTCGTCAGGAACATGATGTTTTTGCCGTCGGGCATATATACGGGATCGAAATCGTCGAAGATGCCTCCGGTGAGCTGGCGAAGATTTGCCCCGTCAACTCCGATTTCGTAGATATGGAACGTCTTTTCGTTGTGAGGCTTGTATGAAAACAGTATCCGTTTGCCGTCATACGAGAGGTCGGGACGCCAGAACGTGCCGTGCAGAGGCTCCTGCGGCATGAGCTTAGTCATCTTTCCGCCCGGACTTAAGCCTTTCTGCACGATAAGCCGTCCGCCCGGAACTGCCTGATAGCCGAGCCGGTGACGTGTTTCGTGCTGCCATTCGCTTCCCGACGGATTTGGATTGTCTATATATAATATGGACTCGAAGTCGATAACGGGATTTTTAAACATCAGCTCGCGCTTCAGCGTACGCACTGCAAAATACAGGTCTCTGTCCTCGCTTTCCGGACTTTTCGCTTTCGCCTTTGCTTCGAGTTCGTCGAATTTCGTATTGAATCCTTCAATTATGTTTTTATCGAGATTCAGGCGCGATGCAAGTTTCCGCGCCCACTTTATTTCGTCGAGAGTCCGCTGAACGGCGGGTTTACCATCGCACTGGAAAAGCCATTCTGCCTGAATCACTTTCAGCGCCTCGCCGGCGCTGCGGTCGAGGGTAGCGGGGGTGTATGGTTCTGTGTATTTCGCAACGCCTTCGTGAATCTTCGGACGCTCTTCGACAAGGTTTTCCATTTCGTAGAGCATCGCGCCAAGCTGCGTTTTGTCGATACGGGC
>JAIRZR010000401.1 GCA_031267155.1 Prevotellaceae bacterium
ATTCTCTGCGTTAGTCTGTCTTTATCGCTTGCGAAAGACAGCAAACTGTCATATAACATCAAAAATCCCATACCTGTTAAATCATATTAAATACAAATCTTTCAAATAGTTCCGGTGTCTTTACATATAATCGGACATCCGTAAACCGGCTGCAAAAATACACAAAATATTTATTCTGCAAATATTTTTTTCGTTTTGTTTCTATAACGAATCGCGAGCAGATAATGAACCTGTGAAAGGCAACTTTATTTTTTATTCCTTAAAGATTTTTCACGTAGCGCCTCAAAATAGTATTTCGCCAATATTTCGCCCATTTTCCTGCATCTTAAATTTTATTACTAATTTTGCACCCGAAAATCATAAATTGTCTATAATATCATGACAACAAGAAGAAAATTCATCAAACAGTCTTCCGCAATAGTTGCGGGAGGACTTTTAGTCGGAGACATATTTTCCGCCTGCCGCTCGGGGAATCCGTTAGAGGATATTCAAACTGCCGAAGCCTTCGGGAATCCGCCACTGTCTGCCCGTCCGGGAGTTTTCTGGGACTGGCTTAATGGAAACATTAGCAGGGCAGGCATCACGCGCGACCTCGAAGCCATGAAATCGAAAGGCATCATGCGGGCTGAAATATGGGACGTCCGCGCCAATCAGAACACGCAGATGATTCCTGCCGGAAAATCGTTTCTCGGCGACGAATCGGTGGAGCTTATCAGGCACGCCATCGCCGAAGGAAAACGCCTGAAGATGCGTATCGGCATAATCGCCTCGAGCGGGTGGAACGCCGGCGGCTCCTGGGTGACGCCCGACCGGGCTGCAAAGGGACTTTATTTTTCGGAGCTGAAAGTGGAAGGTCCGGCTAAAATATCCGTCGGATTGCCGTTCCCGAATCTTCCGAAAAACTGTCCAAGAAACGAAGACGGCACGCCTGTCTTTCACAGGGAAGTCGCCGTGTTTGCCGTACCCGATACGGACGGCAGGCATATTGAGGATATTGGCCAAACCGTCAACCTGACAAAGCATTTCGTAAACGGACAGCTCGAATGGGATGCGCCGGCAGGCAAATGGACTGTCCTGCGCTTCGTCTGTTCAAATACGGGACAAATGCTTGTTGTGCCCTCGCCGGAATCCAACGGGCTGTTCATCGATTTTCTGGATCCCGAAGCGACCAGACGTCATCTTCAGTATTTCATGGATCGTCTGGGAGTTACACCCGGCAATGCCGCCGAATCCGGACTGGATTATTTTGAATTTGACAGCATGGAACTGGATCATGGAATAGTCTGGACGGATGACATGCCCGGTATCTTCCAGAAAAGTCAGGGCTACTCGATCGAAAACTGGCTTCCCCTGCTGGCGGGCTGGAAAATGAAAGGTATTGAAGACAAAGTGCGGTACGATTTCAGAAAGACGGTCAGCGATCAGCTTATTTTCAGCCATTATCACACAGGAACGGAATTTTTGAAGAAGTACGGCGCCGAACTGGTTGCCGAAGCGGGCGGTCCCGGACCTCCAATCTGGAATACCTGTCCGGTTGACGCCCTGAAGGCGCTGGGCAATGTGTCCGTACCGCGGGGCGAGTTCTGGATTCGGCACCGGAATATGTTTCTTATCAAGGAAGTGTCGAGCGCGGCGCATATCTACGGCAAAAAAACAGTTGACGCCGAATCGCTGACGACATGGCGCCGATGGAAGGATTCGCCGTTCGACGTCAAAAAATACATCGACCGCGCGTATGGCGAAGGATTGAACTGCATTACGTTTCACACCTTTGCCCACACGACGCCCGAAGACGGTTTGCCCGGACGAACGTATCATGCCGGATTCGACATTAATCCCTCCGTCACGTGGTGGGAAAAGTCGAAACCGTTTCTCGACTACATCTCGCGCTGCAATTACATGCTTCAGCAGGGACTGTTTGTCGCCGACGTGTGCTACTATTACGGCGATCAGGCTCCGAATTTCTTCCCCGCTTATCACAGTGTTCCTGAAAGACCGCGATTGGAGGGTCTGGATAAGGGATATGATTATGATGTGGTCAACAGTGATGTAATACTTAACCGCATGTCGGTGGAAAACGGCAGAATCGTGTTGCCCGACGGAATGAGCTACACCTTGCTGATGTTGCCGGAACAGGAAGAAATGCCATTATCCGTTTTGCGGAAACTCGACGCACTGGCAGCAAAAGGCGCAACAGTCATCGGTGCAAAACCGGCACGCATGCCCGGACTGAATAACAGCGAAGACGACCGAAAGAAATTCGATTCGCTGACCGCCAAACTGTGGGACGGCGGGAAAATAATCAGCAGCGTCATGCCAGGCGAAATACTGCTTAAACTTGGAAAAGATAAGGATTTTGATTGTGAACATTCTCTTGATTACATTCACCGGACTTCGGATATCGGTGATATATATTTTGTTTACAACGAATCCGGTCAAACGGTAAAGACGGAAGTTCGATTTCGTGTTACCGGTCGGCATCCGGAATTATGGGATCCCGCCGACGGCTCGCAGACGAAAATAACGAATCATAAAGAGACGAACGGCTATACTCATTTCCCGATCGAACTGGCGCCTTACGGCTCTGTATTTGTGGTATTCAACAAACAGAAACGCGATTTGCCGCAGGCGGAAACGACAGAGGGATTCGCCCGTCAGGAATTGAAAGGTTCGTGGAAAGTCAATTTTCCGGAAGGCTGGGGCGCTCCGCAGGAGGTTGTTTTCGACGAACTGAAATCGTGGACGGATTTCGAAGATGCCGGCATCAAATATTTCTCCGGCACAGCTGCGTACAGCAAGACTTTTACGCTGGACAGTGGCGAAGCAGGTAAAAAATATTACATCGACCTTGGCGAAGTGCGCGACCTCGCCGAAGTTTTTGTCAACGGCAAATCAGCCGGGATTTTGTGGAAAAAGCCGTTTTGCGCGGACATTTCCGGTTTAGTGCGCAGCGGCGACAACGAATTGAAAGTCGAAATCGTCAATCTGTGGGTCAACCGTCTGACCGGCGACATGCTCTCCGATCCCGAAAACCGTTATTGCAGTACCAATCATCCGTACATGACAAACGGTATGGGCGGCGACGAACCGTATCGTGAACAGCCGTCCGGTTTACTTGGACCGGTGGAATTGAAAATATATAAGTAAGTATTATGAGAACATTATTGTTGCCGGTTTTCTTTGGTATTGTCTGGCTTCCGCTCCGTTCACAAATTGCGGACAGGGGAACCTATTTGAAGGATATCAAAGTTGAATTAACTAAAAAATGGCCTGAAAACAGAACGCTTAATATGGTATTTCACGGTCACAGCGTGCCTGCGGGATATTTCAGGACGCCGGACGTCCGTACCCTGCAGGCCTATCCGCAATTGGTATTGCAGGCGGTGAAGGAGGTTTATCCTTATGCCACAGTCAATGCCATCACTACAGCGACAGGAGGAGAAAACTCCGAACAGGGAGCCAAACGTTTCCGGCAGGAAGTATTGACGCACCGTCCGGACGTGATATTCATTGATTATGCCTTAAACGACCGTGGCATAGGCCTTGAACGTGCCAGAACAGCATGGGAAGCGATGATAGAGGAAGCCATCGACGCCAATGTCAAAATCATTCTGCTGACGGCAACGCCCGACACCTCCGTCAATATTCTCGACGAACAGACCGCACTGGCACAACATGCACGTCAAATTCGCGAACTGGCGGAGAAATATCACACAGGGTTTATCGACAGTTATGCGGCGTTTCGCGAAAAGAAAGTAAATGGCGAAGACATAGTCGAATACATGAGTCAAATCAATCATCCGAACGAAAAAGGACATAGCTTAGTCCGCGATTCCATCATCCCCTGGCTGATGAACGAACAGGAAACAAAAATCCGCAGCCAGCCTGCGCAAAGCTATATCGGGATTGGAAAAGACGCTCAGCTGACTGAATACAGCCGAATGATTTTAGGGCAGTGTCGAGCACGATTTGATTCGTCCGGACGGGGCGCCGTATTCGTTGCAAGAATTGCAGTTTTACAAAAGTATTACCGGAAAAAGAGAATATATCTTTAATAAATATCAAAAAATCAGAACATGTTAGTAAATCACACATATCACTTATCAGGCAGTAACATTCAGATGGAAGTGTTGCTCGAAGATGAAACCATTTGGTTGACAATCGACCAAATGGCGACGCTTTACGGCAAATCGCGAGCAACCGTCAATGAACATATTTTAAATATTTTCAAAGACAGCGAATTGGCGCAGGAGAATGTAATGAGAAAAATCGGAATTTCCGATTTTTCTACCAAACCCACGAACTATTATAATTTTGATTTGATTTTGTCGCTCGGCTACCGCATAAAATCGCCGCAAACCGCGCTGTTTCGTGTCTGGGCTATGGACAGGATAAAATCGTAAAATTCGGGATTTTTAATCTTTTCCAGAATTTCATTTGCAAATCCGGACATCAACAGCATCTGTGCCGCGGGCTTGCTTATTCCGCGCGACTGCATGTAGAAGAGAGCGTCTTCATTCAATTGTCCCACAGTCGCTCCATGTGAGCATTTCACATCATCGGCATAGATTTCAAGCTGCGGTTTTGTATATACCTTTGCTCCGGTATTGAGCAGTATGTTTCTGTTCGACTGAAACGCCAGGGTTTTCTGAGCATCGGGACGAACCAGTATGCGGCCGTTGAAAACATTCACTGCCTTATCGTTCAAAATGCTTTTATACAACTCATTGCTTTGACATTCCGGCACGGCATGATCTATAAAAGTATAATTATCAACATGCTGTTTGTCGCCGGCAACAACCAGACCATACAAATTGCTGCAACAGTGTTTTTCAAGCAAATGCACTTCGGTATTTTGGCGTACCAGTCCCCCTCCGAGAACAATATTCGAGCAGTCGAAGGAGCTACCTTCATACTGTCGACTGTAATCGGAAGAAATATGCCTGGACAGCAATCCCTTATCCTGAACACGCACAATATTGACCTGCGCATTCCGTTCAATCACTGTTTCCGAGAGATTGTTTGCCAGTGTGGGAACATTCGAAATATCAATATTATATTCAATGACTTCGGCTACGCTGTTTTCTCCAAAGACAAACAGGTTGTGCTGCTGGCTAAAAATCCTGGCTTCCGAATCAATAATGTTGATAATCATCAATGGCCGGGTGGTTTCCACTCCCGGATTTACGTTCACAAACGCTCCCGAAAGAGCCGTTGCGATATTCATCGCCGAAGGCAAATCGGTATTGTCAACCAGGCGATTATAGTATTTTTCCACGATTTCCTCATACTCCCTCGAAGCCAGTACCAGACTGCCGTAGATAAATCCACTTTCCGACTTGATTTCGTTATTGACACACACGCCGTTAACCGTATATATCTTGATCGCCTCGATTTCGGAAAAGTCCGATTCCGGATACCTTTTCCATTCATAAGGATTGACGGGAACATATTCGCCTTCGAAAATATCCGCCAAAGGGGAATATTTGTATTTCTCCTGTTTTAAATTCGGGAATCCGCTGTTTTTTATTTTGTTGAACGCCTCCTCCCTGAGACTGTTTACGTAATACGGAAACAGACTCTCGGACAAATTGGCGGCTATATCGTATATATTTCTATAATTCATATTTCCAAGTCTTTGAGCCAGTCATAACCTTTTTCTTCAAGTTCCAAAGCCAGTTCCCTGCCTGCAGATTTCACGATCTTACCTTTATATAATACGTGTACAAAATCGGGCACAATATAATCCAGCAGACGCTGATAGTGCGTAATCAGAATAAGAGCGTTGTCCGGCGTTTTCAGTTTGTTAACGCCTTCGGAGACAATTCTTAATGCGTCAATATCCAGCCCGCTGTCGGTTTCGTCCAGAATTGCCAGCTTCGGGTCTAAAATTGCCATTTGAAATATTTCATTGCGCTTTTTTTCTCCACCCGAAAATCCTTCATTGACAGGACGGTTGATAAGCGCGGAATCCATTTCGACCAGTGCGGCTTTTTCCCTCATCATTTTCAGAAACTCGGCGGCTTTAAGCGGTTCAAGTCCGTTATACTTACGCTGTTCGTTAACTGCCGCCTTCATAAAATTGGTCATGCTGACTCCCGGAATCTCTACCGGATACTGGAAACTCAGAAATATTCCAGAATTAGCCCTGTCTTCGGGAGACATTTCGAGCAGGTCTTTTCCCTCAAAATCAATTTCTCCCTGCGTCACTTCGAAATTGTCGCGACCGGTAATTACCGAAGCCAGAGTACTTTTCCCCGAACCGTTAGGTCCCATTATCGCATGTACTTCACCCGCATGAACCTCAAGATTTATTCCTTTAAGTATCTCTTTTCCTTCTACATTCGCATGCAGATCTGTAATTTTTATCATATATTCCATACCATATTTAATTTATAGCATTCTATTTCCCGATGCAAAAATAGTGTAAAAACCGGAATTAGCCGTTTTTTTTCATCCCGATATTGCCAAAATCCGGGAATTTCAAAAAAAAATATGCCGTCCGGACATCCTAAAAATCACTGTATTGAAATGCAAAAAAATTTTTTTTTCAAAAATATTTGTCCGGATTAAAATTAATGTATAATTTTATGGGCATTTTTATCTAAAATTAATAGCGATTATGGAGACAGTGACAATAACATTCAATGAATTAAGAAGGATTAAAGACGCCCTTCCAAATGGTAGTATTCACAAAATTGCGGCATTGCTGGATGTCAGCGAAGAAACAGTAAGAAATTATTTCGGCGGCGAGAATTTCGACCGGGGTAAAGCCATAGGAATACACTACGAAAAGGGTCCGGAAGGAGGAATTGTGACATTTGACGATTCTACCATCCTGAATTTAGCCAGGAAAATTCTTGAAGAGCACAAATTAGAGTATTAATTGCAAAGGGAAAGTGAACAATGCCCTCCGTGCATTTGTTCCAAAATCCGTGCATAGAAACAAAAAGGTTAAAAGATGGCATTAAGTGTTAATAGAGCTAATTATGATGAGGTTATCAGTTCGGATAAACCTGTAGTTCTTGATTTTTGGGCAACATGGTGCGTACCGTGCAAGGTTATAGCCCCCTATATTGACGAATTAGCCTCCGAGTACGAAGGCAGGGCGATTGTCGGCAAAGTCAATATGGAAGAAGATAATGACGAATTGGCAATCAAGTACGGGGTGAAAAATATCCCTACCGTTTTGTTTATCAAAAACGGGCAGTTGCTTGACAAACAGGTAGGCGCAGCAGGCAAGGATGTCTTCGTGCAGAAATTGAAGGCGATATTATAGCTGTGCAAAAATATCATGAAACAGAATAATATCTGTTTCATGATACTGTTTACATTCGACGCAGGGAACCGGAATAAAATTTCGCGGGAGGCGTATTTTTCTATTTTGTAGTGCTTTTACAGTTTTATATATGGAAGATATCGGAACATTGACAGAAGAGTTCATTCGTTACATGCAAACGGAAAAAAGGTCGTCGGAGCATACGTTGCGAGCGTACCGAAATGATATTTCCGATTTTTTCGAATGTATCTATGAGGGTGATTCCCTTATTGATCTCTCTGAAATTACGACATTGATTGTAAGGCGATGGCTTGCCGAATTGATCAGGAAAGGCTTGACTCCGCGTACAGTAAACCGTAAAATCGCCGCATTAAGCTCGTTCTTCAAATATTTGATGAGAAAGAAAAAGATTCTGCACAATCCCGCCAGCGGAACAGGCAAGCCAAAAATCGCAAAAAAACTTCCGGCATTTATCCCGGAAGAGAAACTTGCCACTGTTTTGGATTTCTCTAAAAAGAATTTCACAGACTATTCATCATACAGGGATTATGTAATTCTGGAAACATTCTACGCAACAGGAATGAGAATATCCGAACTTGCGAATTTGAAACACAGCGATCTGGATTTTTCCCTGCGGCAAATCAAAGTGCTGGGCAAACGGAACAGGGAGAGGATTATCCCCATGACGGAGATTATCAGGCAGGTACTGGAAGAATATCTGTACAGGAAAAAAATATTTTTCCCGGATCAGGAAAATAACTGCCTTTTCCTGACTTCCAGGGGAAAGAAAATATCAGTCAAACTGGTATATCTGGGTGTTAAAAGGTCTCTGCGGCTCGGCGGAGTGACGGGAAAATCCAATCCCCATGTTTTGAGACATACATTTGCGACACACATATTGAACAGTGGAGCAGATTTAAACAGCGTAAAGGAACTGCTGGGACACGCAAGCCTGGCAGCAACACAAATCTATACACACCTTACGTTTGAAAAGTTAAAAATAATTCATAATAAGGCGCATCCGCGCGCTAAGGTTAAACAATTAAAAAATTGAAGCCATGAACTTAAATGTACAATCCATCAAATTTGATGCAGACAAAAAACTCATTGAGTTTATTGAGAAGAAGATTTCAAAATTAGAGAAATTCTTTGATGGAATCGTTGGAGCAGACGTTTATCTGAGGTTAAACAGTCAGCCTGTTGAAAACAAAAAAGTAGAAATTCGCCTGAAAATCCCCGGATACGATGTATTCGCAGAACGGGAATCGAAGAGTTTCGAAGAATCTACAGATTTATGCATTGATGCGCTGAAAACGCAGCTTACCAAAGCAAAAGAAAAAATGAGGGCATAATTTTAAAAGATTCATAGGCTATAAAATCCCCCAAAGGAAAATCCCGAGGGGGATTTTTTAGTGATTAAAACGCAAATTCTATCAGCATGGGATTTAAATCCGATACTTCTTCTTCGCTCATGTTCCCGAATATTTCTTTCAATTTTTTATAGTTCGGAGAATCTTTAAGCTCGGTATTTTTCTCAAGCCCCGACCATATCCTGTCGGGATAGATATAAGTAAGAAAACCTGCATCAGTTTCACATGCCCATGAATTTGCCAGAAAAAACGGACTGGTAAAAGTTACATCGTCAATATCATTTCCTGTCATTGCATAATCAACGTTTCCGCTACTTATGTTTAATACCTGCATCAAAGACTTGGATGGTGAAGTCCCGCAGGCAAAGAAAAAATGTGATTGACATCCTGCAAGTGTAGATACCATTTTTTCCGTAATACCTTCAAGATTCTTTTGGACTTGCCGAATTTTCTCTTCTTTTTCCGAGGTCAGAATATCATCATCGCAAAGCAGTCGGATATCAACGAATTTTTTATCTTTCAAATCATAAAGTACAAAATCATTGGACACGCCTGTTGAGATTATTATTTTATCTGTTCCATACATAAAAAATTTTACAGGACGTCCTATCCTGGTGGCTTTAGCAGTTTTTAAGGCTCTTTGCAGGATTTCGCCGGATAAATTGATTTCATGAACAGCATATTCTTCAAATCCTGTTTCATACACTAATATTCTGTCATCCGCAACGATTTTAATATTGTACCCTACAATTTTCAACGGGATGGATTGCAGATATTTTCCTTCCTTATCGTACAGAATCAACTTTTTATAATCCAGTATCACTGTGTTTCCATTGTCAAAAACGTCATAATCTTCCAGTTCTACAAATTCTCCCGGTCCCTGTCCGACACGCCCTATTGTTTTGATATATGAACCATTCGAATCAAACTCAAGCAATTCTTTCCGATCACTTGCAACATAATACCTGCTGTTAATTTTTTTGATTTTTCCAATTGTCCTGCCGATCAGGGAATTTTCAGTAGTTTCCAGGGGAACAAATCTTACGTTTTTCAACATGCCGGATATCTTCTGAGGCTTGTCCGGAGCAGGTTTTAAACACGTTATGGCTTCACCGGACATACTGTTTTTCTTTCCGCAGCTAAGGACGGCGAAAGACAGAGTTAATAGTAATAAAATACGTTTCATCTTATCGAATTAAAAATGGTACATTATGTATTTGCGCGCAAAATTATGTAAAAATTTCGATATGAAAATTATAGGGTACCTCTAAAAACTCCTAATTTTTTTCTCACTGAATTTTGAACTCGTTTTTTAAGAATCAAGGATAGAGTTCACGAATGCCGATGAAACTGTTAAATTCCTATACTATTTTAATTTATTAATAATCAAATGTTTACAATTATCAGAGTTCACAAAAAGGCATAATTATCCCTTAAAGAGCATTCAGTTGAATTTTGCGGAACATATTATAAGTCAAATTCATCAGACCGATAACGGCAGTTGCCTGCCGGATACCGATACATTGAATGTACATCCCGTTCATGGAGTTTTCCATGAAACCGAAAATATGTTCCACACGCGAACGAACGCGAGACTTTTCCCTGTTATCCGCTTTCTGTTCTTCTGTAAGCGGTTTATTTCGATAGCCTTTTTCACAGACCTGATTTTCCATACGTTTGCTTTCAATAATTTTTTCCTGTGATTCTCCGGTATAAGCCGAATCGGCA
>JAIRZR010000458.1 GCA_031267155.1 Prevotellaceae bacterium
CCCGCCACAAGCCTTTTAAGGCTTGCACACGAATAGCAAATACCAAATTGTTTCTTTCAGTGACGATCCTGGACGGAGTGCGAAACGGTTACCGTATGCAAGCCTTAAAAGGCTTGTGGTGCGTATCTCCCTGTTTCTATTGATATTAATACCCTACGGGTAATTTTGTCGTACACCCTCTACGGACAAATGGACATGGCAATTTTATTTCAGCAATTAAATTTGTGACATTAAACATTTATGCGTTATTTATTTTTCATCCCTAAGCGATTGTCGCGAAATAAGTTGACGCTTTCCTTCTGCGAGGGAAATATCCTATGCGACAGAGACGTCCAACTTGATCTGTAGAGCTGGGCAGCTTAATTGGTAGAGCTGGGCAGCTTAATTGGTAGAGCTGGGCAGCTTAATCTGTAGAGCTGGGCAGCTTAATCTGTAGAGCTGGGCAGCTTAATCTGTAGAGCTGGGCAGCTTGATCAGTAGAGCTGGGCAGCTTGATCAGTAGAGCTGGGCAGCTTGATCAACAGAGACGGAGCATCTTGCGCAACAGAGACGGAGCATCTTGCGCAACAGAGATATTTGCGATTGATATTTATTCAGCGCCTTGCAGGTAAATATAACAGTCTGTTTATTTCTCGACAGTTCCTAAATTACCCGCTTACAAATTACGGGATTTTTGCCGTACATTCTATTATACTTTGGAGTCCGTGTTTTTTTTCTAATTTTGCACCGTTAAAAATCATGTCATGCATATTGCATTGTACATGTATATATGTGTAGAACAATAAAATAAATTCGCATGAAGTACAAAACTTGGAATAACATTACAGGATGGGCGGTATTTTTCATAGCTTCATTTACTTACATATCAACCGTAGAACCGACGGCAAGCCTCTGGGATTGCAGTGAATTTATACTGTCGGCATATAAGCTCGAGGTCGGGCATCCTCCCGGAGCGCCTTTGTTCATGATGATTGGGCATTTATTCACGATGTTTTCGTCTGCGGAAAATGCAGCGTTCATGATAAACGTGTTTTCGGCATTGTGCAGTGCGTTTACTATTTTGTTCCTGTTCTGGAGTATAACCCATCTGACACGCCGGTTTGTAAACAAAAGCATACCGGAACTCTCGGTGTCCGAAACTATTATGATCATGAGTTGCGGCGCGGTGGGAGCGCTGGCTTACACATTTTCCGACACCTTCTGGTTTTCGGCGGTTGAAGGAGAAGTTTACGCGGCATCGTCCCTAATGACTGCGCTGGTTTTCTGGGCAATCCTGAAATGGGAAGAACAGGCGGATTCGCAGTATGCAAACCGCTGGCTGGTGTTGATAGCCTATATCCTGGGCCTGTCTATTGGAGTCCATTTGCTTAATTTGCTGGTCGTTCCCGCGATTGTGTTTGTCTATTACTTCAAAAAATACACCCTCAGCCGGAAAGGCATAATCTACACAAGCATTATATCCGTTATCCTGCTTGCCTCGCTGGTATGGGGCGTCATTCCCATAACCCCGAAAATCGCTTCGTGGTTCGAACTGTTTTTCGTAAACAGTCTTGGACTTCCAATAAATTCCGGACTGCTTTTCTTTGTAGTCCTGCTGATTGCCGTTCTTGCATATACGGTGTATCGCACCTGCAGGGAAAAAAAGACAGTCATGAATACCATCGTACTTTGCCTCTCGGTATGTCTGCTGGGCTATGGAAGCTATGCCATGATAGTCATCCGTTCATCGGCGAATCTGCCTATGGATCAGAATAAACCCGACAACATCTTTTCCCTGATAAAATACCTCAACCGCGACCAGTACGGTTCGCGCCCCATACTTACAGGTCCTTACTACAATTCGAAGGATTACGAAGTTACGCAGGACGAAAAATATATCCGTCTTGGAAATGCTTATGTAAAAAAAGACATTTCCCAAACGGTCAAGTACAAAAATACCACGCTTTTCCCCCGCATGTGGAGTTCGTCCAGACCCGATCATGCCGAAGTATATAAAATGTATGTGAAAGGGAAAAATCCGACCTTTGCGGACAACATCCGCTTCTTTTTCGATTACCAGATGGGATTCATGTACTGGAGATACTTCATGTGGAATTTCGCAGGAAAACAGAACGATATGCAGGCGGCGATATCCGATCCTACAAAAGGCAACTGGATTTCGGGAATAAAGTTTATCGACGAAAACCGACTGGGCAATATGGACGACATGCCCGTGTATCTTGCCGAAAACAGGGGTACGAATAAATATTATTTCCTGCCTCTACTGCTGGGAGTTCTGGGGCTGCTGTTTCAGATACGGAAAGACAAAAAGGGATTTACTTTGGTTACCTTGCTGTTCTTTTTCACGGGCATAGCCATCATACTGTACCTCAACCAGACGCCCAACGAACCCCGCGAAAGGGATTATGCTTATGCCGGCTCGTTTTATGCCTTTGCAATATGGATAGGCATGGGAGTGGCGTTTCTGTACAGTTTTTTGAATAAAGTACTGAAAGAGAGTATTGCCGCGCCGGTAGCCCTGCTCCTGACACTTCCCGTTCCGGCGATCATGGCTCAGCAGAACTGGGACGATCACGACCGTTCGGGACGCTATGTCGCTACGGATTTCGGCTATAACTACCTTAATTCCTGCGACGAAAACGCCATCCTGTACACTTTTGGAGATAACGACACTTTCCCGCTCTGGTACAATCAGGAGGTTGAAGGAGTACGCAGGGACGTCAAGGTTGCAAACTCAATGTACCTGTCTTCGGACTGGTATTACATGCAGATGATGAGAAGAAGTTACGAAGCGCCTCCGCTTGTCACAACCGCCACTCCGGGAAAAATCATAGGCGAAACCAGGTCGTATATGCCTATAGACGAATTGCGCTCAAGCCTGTATATCAGTAATGCGCTGCAAATAGCCTTCGACGATAACGGGAGAAAATTCAGAGGCTCATCGGGTATCGAACTGTACGGATTTCCAACAAGAAACCTGATTTTGCCCATAAATAAGGCGAAAGTCATTGAACAGGGGCTGGCGATGGATACCTCGTCGATACTTCCCTATCTGCATTTCAAAATCTCCGGCAATTCGATTCTGAAAAACAGCCTCGCAGCCCTGGACTTTGCAGCCAACAATTTCCTGCAGAGACCTATATACTACGGTTCAAGCGGCAGCGAGGACGAATTTATAATGGGTATAGACGCCAGCCTGCGCCAGGAGGGACTTGCACGGAAATTAGTTCCCGAAAATACTGCCCGTACTCCTTTCAACATCGACAAAACCTTTGATCTGCTGATGAACAGGTTCCGCTACAGGGGGATTAACGATCCGGAAGTTTATATGGACGAAAACGCAAGGCGCATAGTCGGTTACTACCGCTCGGCGTTTTTCAGGCTTGCCGACATCATGAAGATCAAAAACGACGGCAGGCTTAAACAGTTAATGGAAAAATACCATGAGGTGATGCCCGAAATGGGTATAGTAAATATTCATCACACGCCTTACTGGGGAGTTGCCAACCCTGCGGTTGATTATTATTTCCAGTCGGGGCTGGACGAATACGGTATTTCCCTGGCTCAACGCCTGATAAGCGAATATGGAAAAGAGTACCGCTACTATTTCGGATTGAACGCTATAACTTCTGTCGATTTTGAGCTGTCCCGCATATATCAGGGTATTTCCAGCCTGATGGAAGTGTTGAAAAAATATAATCAAACCGATTTGCATGGACAGGCGGAAGCGCTGTTTAAGGATATGCAAAACTCTATGGCAAAGGATTAATCTGTATAAATTATGTATTTCAGCGCCCCCGGGTTTATCCGCAAAATGTTTCCCATGCTTGTATGGAGTTTCCCCGAAGAGGAGAGCAGAACGGTATTCCTCACTTTCGACGACGGTCCCACTTTCGACCTGACGCCCTGGATACTGGATAAACTCGATGAATACGACGCCAAGGCGACATTCTTCTGTCTGGGCAAGAATGTGGAACAGCATCCGAATGAGTATGATATGATCGTGTCGCGCGGACATGCCGTGGGAAACCATTCCTACAGCCACATCAAGGGCTGGGGCAACAGCGTTTCCTCGTATGTCCAGGATTTTGACCTCGCTTCGGAATTTATCGACAGCAATCTTATCAGGCCTCCATACGGTCGTATAACTCCCAGCCAGGCAAGGGTTCTCAACGAACGCTACAAGTTGATAATGTGGGATATTCTTAGCCGGGACTATAGCCGTACAATATCGCGAAGAGGCTGTGTGAGAAATGTCGTCAAGCATTTGCAACCCGGATCAATTATTGTTTTCCACGATTCGATGAAAGCCCGGCGTAACCTGAAATACGCCCTTCCAAGAATTTTGGAAACTCTAAGAAACGAAGCTTATCAATGTATTAAAATTTATATCAATCAATCATTCAAAATATCTTCTGCATCCAAATATCGCGTCTGAAAAGATGCGTACAAACAAAGGAAGCAGAAATCTGCTCCCCCTTTGTATGTAACTATTAACCAACCCAAC
>JAIRZR010000463.1 GCA_031267155.1 Prevotellaceae bacterium
CGCCTTTCATGCATTGTGCCGTGATATTGCTGTCCCATTCAATCATTCCATCCAGTCATTTGTCATATATGACGGAAAAAATTATGAAATGTTACACTTTTAGAGTTAAAAACTAAAAGCGTTAGTGCGTCAGCGAACTTTTAACTCTAAAAGTCCTGCCCGGTTTTGGCTTTATTACGTCCAAGGTGTTGTGCTGACAAATCATTGTAATGCTTTATCAGCGTGTTCAGTTCAGTTATAAACAGCGCATAAACGGTTTCACTTTGCTTTTTATCATGTCCAATTACTCTTTCCAGTTTATGCCAGCAAAAGTAAAGTTTTTTTCATAGCGCCTCAAACAGAGAATTAACTGTAAAAATCCCGATTTTTATGTCACTTCTGATTTTTTTATACCTTTGCGGCGGTAAATTTTATTGTCGGACATGGTATATAATTTTGATGAATTGGTTGAACGGAAAGATACAAACTGTGAAAAATGGGACAATTGCAGGGATCGTTTCGGGAGAAATGATTTGCTTCCCCTGTGGGTTGCAGATATGGATTTCAAAACGCCGGATTTCATAATTGATGCATTGAAACAGCGTCTGGAACACGAAGTTTTAGGTTATCAGATTCGTCCTGCATCCTTTTATAATGCAGTAGAAAACTGGTTGCATCGAAGAGGCTGGCAAATAGATCCGCACAAAATCAGTTTCAGTCCGGGAGTAGTTCCGGCTATCAATTTTGCGGTCGATGTGTTCACTAATCCGGGAGACAGGATACTGATAAACACTCCTGTATATCATCCGTTCATGTATGCAATCAACAGGCATAGACGCACGCTCGTAAAGAGTTCGCTGATAAATTCCGGCGAGGGTCGCTATACTCTCGATTTCGACGATTTCGAAAAAAAGCTGGCAGACGGCGTGAAAATGTATATAATGTGCAGTCCCCATAATCCTGTCGGCAGAGTCTGGACTTTGGAGGAATTGACGAGAATAGGAGAACTGTGTCTGAAATACAATGTTTTGGTCGTGTCGGACGAAATACATTCGGATCTGGTTTTTAAGCCGCACAGGCATACATATTTTGCATCAATATCCGAAAAGATTGCCCGGCAAACGGTAACTTTCATCGCCCCGAGCAAAACATTTAATATCGCGGGATTATCTTCATCCATAGTATATTCGGACAATGAGGCTCTGCACGAAAAATTCAGCAAGTTCGTTAACAGTTTCAGTATCTCGGCGGGGACAATATTTGGAGATGTAGCTTTGGAGGCTGCATATACGCACGGCGACAACTGGTTAAGTCAGTTGCTGGATTATCTTGACGGGAATTTCGAATATGTTGTTGATTATCTCAAAAAATATGTTCCCCGAATCAAAACAGGAAAGCCGGAAGGGACATACCTGATGTGGCTGGATTGCAGCGAACTGAATATGACTTCGTCGCAGATACAGGATTTTCTGGTATCGAAGGCCGGCCTGGCTTTAAATCCCGGACATATTTTCGGCGAGGAGGGCGAATTTTTTGTCAGACTGAATGCCGCCACTCAAAGGGCGATACTGGAAAAGGCAATGGACAGCCTGCGGGATGCGACAGAACAGGGTTTTAAATAAACGTTAATTATTAATAATACAAAAAGTATAAAAATGAAAGTTTTAAATTTTATTACAGCAGGCATATTATGTATATGTCTGACTTTTTCAGGGTGTGAGGCAATCAAAAACACCAGCAGCGCGGTGAAAGGCGGCGCTATCGGAACAGGAGCAGGGGCGGCGGTTGGCGCCGGAGTAGGTAAACTTGCAGGCAATACTGCCGTGGGAGCCATAATCGGCGCTGTCATCGGAGGAACGACGGGCGCTCTTATCGGTAACAAAATGGACAAGCAGCGCAAGGAACTGGAAAAAATCGAAGGCGCAAAAGTGGAAGCTGCCAATAATGGCGAAGCAATCAAGATTACGTTTGAGTCGGGTATTCTCTTTGCAACAAATTCCAGTACGCTGAACAGCGCGTCAAAGGTATCGCTGACGAAATTCGCCGAAAGCCTGAGAGCCAATTCCGATACTAATGTCGAGATTTTCGGTCACACGGATATTACCGGCAGCGACGCCGTAAATATTCCTCTGTCTCAACAGCGTGCAGCCTCGGTACAGTCGTATCTTATCTCGCAGGGAGTAAACTCCGGCAGACTGATATCGTATGGAAAAGGTTCCGCCGAACCCGTTGCATCCAACGATTCGGCATCAGGACGCGCACAAAACCGCCGTGTTGAAGTATATATACTTGCTAACGCACAGATGATTCAGTCGGCTCAGGAAGGGAGATTGAAGTGATATAAGCGTCATTTTCCAATTTAAGCAAGGACGGCGAACTGCTCGAAGCTGTCAGGAAAATCGTCGCATCGATTTTGCTTCAGGATCCCGATCTCAGTCATGACGAAAACAAAGTACTCAAAGCCGGTCTCGAAAGCGCCGCGTCACAAAAGGATTTCAGCAAAATATCATAGGGAATCAATACAACTGCCGGAAAAGAATTTTCTCCTTTCCGGCAAGTTTTTTGTATACAGTTCAACGGGTGTACGACAAAATTACCCGTAGGGTGGGGTGTCAAAAATCCGGTTATTGTTTCAAAAAATATTCGTTCAAAATTTCTTGAGGCGTGATAGCCCGAAGGGCTTTATTTTCATAACCGCAGGTCGCGACCTGCGGAAAACGGTCACCTTCGGTCCACTGCCTGCAAGGCAGAACTTTTAGAGTTAAGAACTAAAAGTTAAGAGTTAAAAGTTAGCTGACGCGCGCCAGCATTCTTAGTTTTTAGTTCTTAACTTTTAACTCCCAAAGTTCTGTCTTTCAGGCAGTTCTATCTGCGTACAGATTCCGCAGGTCGCTGACCTGCGGTTATGAAAATCCGGCTTTTCAAGCCGTTTTCCGGTATGAAAAACAGTCTTATATCATAATTTATGGGGTGCAAATTTTAAAATTTACCCCTGGATTTTTAACACCCCACCCGTAGGGTATTAATATCAATAGAAACAGGGAGATACGCGCCACAAGCCTTTTAAGGCTTGCATACGGTAACCGTTTCGCACTCCGTCCAGGATCGTCACTGAAAGAAACAATTTGGTATTTGCTATTCGTGTGCAAGCCTTAAAAGGCTTGTGGCGGG
>JAIRZR010000467.1 GCA_031267155.1 Prevotellaceae bacterium
TATACAATTTCTCCCGGATTATTACGTCCAAAGACTTGTTATAAACATAGGTACCTTTTCTTCGCCGATTTCGAATCCGCAGTGTTTATAAAATTCGGTTTCCCTGTCGTAGGCAACCAGCAGTATCCTCAAAAATGATTTATACTTGTCGATAACCATTTCCATCAGTTTTTTACCTATTCCGGCATGCTGGTATTCGGGCATAATCAGCAGGTAGTGTATATAAGCCGTCATGACGCTGTCGTCCAGAACGTTTATCAGTCCGACAAGCTTTTGATTATCCCATGCTGTAAATACCGTCGCCGAGTTTTTCATGGCTGCGACCAGCCTGTCCGGATAATTTCCCGAAGACCAGTTTACGGAAAGAAAAAGCTCCTGCAATTCCTGCGGCGTAAACTCCCTGATACTTTTATATTCAATATCCATAATTCAACACTATTCGGTTAGAATATCCTTTAACCTCAGTTTTTGTTTTTTGATTTTCAACCTGTCAATATTCATTTTACCCTCATTTCCGGTAAGAATAAATATCAGTGGACGACCCTTGATAAATTTCTCGTGGAAGCTGTTAATTGACTCCATATTAAACAAATCGATATTATCATACAGGATTTTGCGCATGTCTTCCACATAGCCCTGCTCGCACAGGGAATATCCATACGAAGGAATATCCCTGAATGCAGGTCTTGAAGTATTCAGCGATTCCATGAAAGAATTTTTCAGCATCTCGATTAATTCCGGTTTTTGGGAGAGCTGTTTGATCAGACTGTCTGCAAGTTCGACAGCTTCAACAGTTTTATCAGCCTGAGTGGACAGTTCGCCGAACAGAAATCCCGAAAATCCCGCATATACCCTGTTCGGGAAAGAATATTTTGCCGAAGCGGAGTATGAGAGCGAGCGCAACTCCCTTATTTCATGAAACATTATTGAAGACATGCCTTCTCCGAAATACTTGTTGAAGAACGCTGCGGATACAATATCGTCCTTATTTCCCGGTTTTCCCGGAACATAAAGCAGCGCATGTGTCTGGTTCGCTTTTTTATAATTGTACAGGGATATCATATCGGAATCGTAATTCATGATCTCAAAAAACGACTTGTCGGCGGGCTGAACACTGTCGGGAAATTTGATACGGGCTTTGACAGTCGCCTTCACCCTGTCGAAAGGAATTTTTCCCACGTAAGTAATTGTAGTTTCATGATTTCTGGCATTGCGAAAAGAATTGACAATATCTTCCGACTTCAATTTCTTCACTTCCCCGATCGACACGCGGTTGATATACGAAGAATGTTTGCCCATAATAATGTAGTTCAGATGCGCATCCGCCAGGGAAACATGGTTTTTCCGTTCGATTTTATTGCGTTCCCTGATGCTCTGGTAGATTTTTGTCATTTGCCTGTCGTCCGGTTTGATATTCAGGAGATAATCGTTTAGCAGCGACACGGTTTCATCAAAATTGCTGTCGAAGCCGTCCACATGCAAATTGACTGAGGTTCTGCCCGCTGTGAGATAATACGATGCTCCGAGCCTTTGCATTGCCGTACGGAATTCGTTTACCGTTTTGGATTCGGTGCCCAGCTCGTTGAAATGCTCCGGAATCAGATCTACAGTTTTATCCCTGTTTTTCCCGTAATCAAACGTGATTTTAAGTGTAAATATGTCATTTACAGGATTGTTTCCCGTTACTATATGCACATTTTCCTGTAAATCCTCATAATTAAAATCTTTCTTTAAATCAATAAACAGGGGCGTACAGGTTTTATTTTCAAGACGGTCTATCCTGTCGGCAAAAGCGGACTGCCTGCCGGTATTGTGCGAAGGCAATGCCCTGTACGGCGGTTTTTTGATTTTCTCCGCCTTTCCCGAAAAGCCCGTTTTATTGTAAAACACAAGCCTGTTGTCAATAAAATACCTGTTTGCCACATTTATAATGTCCTGTTTTGTGATTGTCTGGTACCTGTTTATGTCGGCAACATAATCGTCCCAGGATTTTCCGGAAGAAAACAGCGACGCCAGCAGATTGCCGAACTCTTCCTTGTTTTCCAGGATTTTCCCGTTATTTTTCACGAAAGAACTTCTGAGGGCTTCCACAAGTCCCTCGCTGAAATTCCCCGCCTTTAACTGCGAAATGACGTTTGTGGCTTCGGCTTCGGCTTTTTTCAGCGACCGCATCAGCTTGGGTACGAAAACCACCACAATTGCGCCCATGTCGTTGAGCGACAACTGCTGGACAGTGGAAAACATCAGCCGGTTGTCTATTCTCAAATGATCGAGCAGACCTGTCTGCGATTCGTTTGACAGGATATTCAGGCAATAGTTCAGCGCGGTTTCGTCGGGATGTCCTGCCGGAATACTTCTGAAACAGATAATTCCGGCTTTAAGGGGAATATATCTTCCCGAATAAAATTCCCTGACCTTGAAAGGCTCTTCCCTGTATTTATCCGCTGGAAATTCGGGCGCATTGCCGGCCGGCAAAGCCCCGAACGCTTCCCTTATACAGGGCAAAACGTCGTCGGCAACAAAGTCGCCAATAAGGATAAGTCCCATGTTTCCCGCTGTATAATATTCCCTGTAGAACTTTGTCATTTTGTTTATCGACGGGGTTTTCAGGTCTTTGACATTGCCGATTATGGGATTGCGGTACGGATGCTTTTTTACTACTACTTTAAACAGGTCTTCGATAGCCTTCGCTCCCATTCTGTCGGCATACATGTTCCGTTCCTCGTAAACCGTTTCCAGTTCAGCCTGAAACATGCGGAATACGGGATTGCGGAATCTTTCGGCATAAATTTTCACCCATTTCTCCAGCTGGTTGGGAGGGAAAGTGTTATGATAAACGGTGTGGTCATACGAAGTGTAGGCATTGATTCCCGTTCCGCCGTATTTTTTCAGGAGCCTGTCCGTTTCGCCCGGAATGGCGTATTCGTTTGCAGCGATGGACAGTTCGTTGATTTTCTTCAATATTCCGTCGCGTTTAGCCTCGTCGTCTCCAGCCGAAGCCAGTTCGTCATACAGTTCGGCGATCCGGTCCAGATACGGTTTTTCCTTTTCGTAATCGGTCGTGCCGATACTGTCTGTCCCCTTGAACATTATGTGTTCAAAATAATGAGCCATTCCGCTTGCTCCTTCGGGATCGTTTTTTGAGCCTGCCTTTGCAAGCACGGCTCCGTATATTTTGGGTTCGGAATGGTCTTCGGCAAGAATAACCGTAAATCCATTGTCCAGTTTAACTGTCCTGACTGTCTGGGAAATTGTTTGTTGTGCAATCATCATAAATAATATATAAAATAAGATTTTCAATACAGCTTTTTGTTTTTTCGGGATTTTTATCATAATTTTTGTTTTTTTGAAATTTCG
>JAIRZR010000011.1 GCA_031267155.1 Prevotellaceae bacterium
GTTGTATGACTGGTTTTACGATAATTATGCATACCGTTTTTATCGACAAATATAACGCTTTTTTTTAACTAAAGTCTTCGCCTAAAGGCGAGGGATTTGCCCCCAGAAGGAGACATTAAAGGATTAGCAAGATTAAGGGACACGCCGGCAATTCTGTTTCGTCGCGAAAAAACATGAATCGAATTTGCAGGAAGCCGTCTCGTCACGAAAATACCCGCCGCAGAAAAAAATCATATTTGTTGACAAAACAAGGTATGCAGAATTTTTCGTCCAGTGATTAGCAGTATTCCGGATTGCTTCGCTTCGCTTACAATGACGACGTGAGGACTTTTTAGACATTCCCAAAGCAAGCTTTCGTCTGAAGGCGAAAGTAATTGAGTTCTCTGTGAATCTGTAGTATTTGCGGCAGGATTAAGGTTTTGTCATCATTTATTATGTTATAGTCCGACAGTTCGATTTTCAATTCATCTGGCCATTGGACGGCAATGCGCTGTTTTACATCTTTTTCGCTTGTAGCTTCCCGCGACAGAATACGTTTAATCCGTATGTTTTCGGGAGCCTGGACATTTATAACCCTGTCGAACATATTTTCCAGTTTGGACTCGTAAAGTATTGCAGCCTCATGTATTACATAAGGAGTTGTTTCGGACAGCCCCGAAACATATTCGAGGAAATTTCTCCTGACAGCCGGATGAACCAGTCTGTTTACTTTTTCCAGACTCTCCTTATCCGAAAATATTATACCTGCAAGTTTTTGCCGGTCAAGCATCCCGTCTGCATTATACAGATGTTCTCCGAACAGCAGTTTCAATTCGTCCCGCAATTTAAAGTCTGTATCATAGAGTTTTTTTGCCGCAATATCCGCCTGATAAACAGGTATTCCCAACATGAAAAAAACTTTGCAGACGATACTTTTCCCGCTGCCTATTCCTCCTGTAAGTCCTACCCTGAGCATAATTATTTTTGTATAAGAAACTCGACAAAAGACGGTTCCACTCTGAGATCAAAAACGGAAGAGGGATACCGTACCGCTTTGACCCTGACATATCTGCTCAGGGATGTTTTAGTGTCCTTGAAATCCACTTCGGCAAAAAAATCGTTCATCGACACCGAAGCGAAGTCTTTTAGAGTAACAGTATATTTAATATCGACCCTGGCAGGCAAAAGGACTAATTTACTTCCCCTCGGCACGTTAACTGTTCTCACTGCAACAGAAACGCTTCCTTCCGTACATCTTTCCACCGGAATTTTATACCGGATTTTAGAGGGATTTGCATAGATGTTGGATTTTGGGGCTACAGTCGAAATACCTTCTATTGTTTCATCAATATTTTCATACTTCTCAGGAGATAAAGACACCGACTTCACTTTGGCCACATGCTCCTGCGAACCGACTATCGTTACACTGTCGGGCGAAAACTGCACGGGAGTATATTGCCTGAATTCATCCTTAAACGACAGGCTGAAATCGCCCGTAACCGGAACTTTTTTTGTAACATGTTCGGATATGTTGAAATGGATGGTGTCCGGTTCTATGGATAATATCCTGACATTCTTGTCGAAATCGTCACGGATTTGATCTTTCAGATTTACCGTCGCTATTTTCAGTCCCGCTTTATGTTTTCCTTCGGGTATATTTTTGACGTCAATAACAACACTGTTGTTTTCGGAAAATTTTTTACCCAGAATAAAGAAACCCGAAGCCTGCACCTGAACATACAGCGTATTATCCGCAGCATCCGAATAGATGCCGGACAGTGAATTTCTCAGTTTGGGCGATATTTTTAATGTTGTACTGTAATCCTGAGCCAGCTTGTTCATTAGCCAGAACATAAGGGTCAGCGCCAGAAAAGAAAGAAACGCAAGATATTTCCTCACAGGATACCTATGCATTATCATCTTCCGTCCTTTCATTGCCAACTATTTTTGCTGTAATTCGGTGGCGTCCTTGAAAACAAGGTCTTTTACAACCCGTATCTTTACATTATTGTCAATCTCCACAAGAAAATATTCGTCTTTCACTTCCACAATCGTTCCGAATATTCCTCCCTGGGTGATTATTTTATCCCCTTTTCCCAACAGTTTTCTCATTTCCTTCAACTGTTTCTGCTTTTTTTGTTGAGGACGTATCATAAAAAAATACATCACAACAAACATCAGCAAAATCATAATAAAAAACGTAAAGTTGCCGCCTCCCTGAGGATTCTCCTCCAATAATAACATAAAATTTAACATCATAACACAAAAAAATTGAATTAATATTTGCGGCAAAAGTAGTGTTTTTAATTAAACCGGACAAATAATGCTCAAAATTTGGCAAACCGGAAAGCAAAAATCAATTAATATCTCAGGTAAGACATTGAAAAACACAGTAACGCAATCTCAAGCACGAACCGTCATTGCGAACGAAGTGAAGCAATCCCGAAATCTCTGGATTGCTTCACTTCGTTCGCAATGACGACTATAACAGTTTTCGGGCAGACTATGTAAAACTTAAATAATTTTTCATCCTGTCGACGTTCGGAATTCTTTGGAATTTTTCGTGTTTTGGCTTCTGAGTTCCGGAATCCCAAAGAAGTCGGAAATACCCAACATAAAAGAACCGCAACATGTAAAAAATATGTAGCGGTTATATATGATTTGTGAAAGATCTTCCTGCGCGTGATATAATTGTTAAGCGGAACCAAACAGGGCTGACAATTCCCTTGATAACAGCGGATACCGTAATAGCCAGCCAGACTCCGTTTATGCCCATTGCCGGAGCCAGCGTCAGCGCCAAAGGAATGCGGGCAAGGTTGAAAGCAATACTTACGATTGCCGGCGGCAAAGTTTTTCCATAGCCGTTCCATATTCCCATCGTGGTTATTTCCAGCATCATGAACAACTGGCAGTAGGCGATGATATTCAGATAGTCTCCTCCTGCTTCGACGGCATTTGTTTCGGAAATAAACAGGCTGAAAATCTCCTTTCCGAAAAACAGAAACAGGAGAGTAACGGCTATGCCCAGCGAGAAGAGCAGCATCAATGTATATCTGTATGCCTTGAAGGTTCTTTTTATTTTCCCCGCGGCATAGTTTTGCGCCACAAAAGTAGCCAGAGCGGTAGAAAATCCCTGTGAAGTATTCCAGCTAATGCCTTCGATTTGCGAACCTGTCGTCTGGCTCATCACGCCCAGATGACCTCCGTAAATCGAAGCAACACGCGCCATGTAAAAATTGATGCCGGCAAAGAGGCAGTTCATGGCAGCTACCGGGAATCCCAGCTTAAGTATGGTCAGAGTATAGCCTTTTTCCAATTTCACGAAAAAGGGGAAACGGTCAAGTATGCCGTTTTCCCGTTTCATATTGATGATGAACAGTATCATGACGAGTATTTGCGAAACTGCAGTAGCGATTGCCGCGCCTTTCGTTCCCATGGCACCAACTCCGTTGATGCCGAAAATCATTATCGGATCCAGTAGCATGTTGCAAACCAGTCCGGCAGTCAGGAAATAGAAAGGTACGGAACTCCGTCCGATTCCGTTATATATTCCCGAAAAGGTGAAAACCAGAAAAACCGAGGGAAGGGCAAAGCAGACAATCTGCAGGTACTCATGCGCAATTTCAGCCACTTCTGTCTGAAGCCTGAATAGTTCGATAACGGGATGCGCAAACAGAATCAGTGCAATGCTTAGGAACAGTCCCACAATCAGCGAAATGCTAACCGTATGGGAAGCATAGTCTCTTGCCCTGTCCAGCCGGCGCGAACCGACCGATTGCGCGATTGTGATTTCAGCGCCTGCCTTGGTCAGGAACGCAAGCGAAGACGTCAGCCACAGGATTATGCCCACGGTTCCGACAGCAGCCATTTCGCGGCTTCCCAAACGGCCGATCCATGCCATATCGACGAGGGTGTAAGCCATCTGGGCAAATCCGGTAGCCATGATAGGCGCCGCCAGCCGCGTCAGTTGTCCAAAAATTTTACCTTCAGTGAGATTTCGTATTCCGTCCTGCATGTTTATTTCGTAAATTCTGCTTAACTCTCCATAACGTCCATCCTGCATCCTACGTCCTTTTTTGAAAATGCCAGGCCGAGCAGGATGATCTTTTTGTCATTGCCCAGACATTTTCCGTAATACTTTTTATCGTGAATTTGCTTCATTGCATTGCGAAGCAGGGTGGCCGTTTTCGTTTTTGAATGATATTTCAGTTCAGAGACCACGACAGTATCGGGCTGTTCCAGTACGGCATTGATGCATCCGCTACCGGTCAGGAGTAAATGTTCGTCGGCCGCTTTCAGTTCTTCCAGCGATTTACTCATCATATCCAGTATCGGCACATCGTACTCATCTATCGGCAAATCCTTCATATTTATTATTTTTTAATGATGCAAAGGTAACATTTTTTTATTGCATCAACCGAATTTCATTTGAACAATCCGATAAAACCCGTTTCTACTTCCGAAGTACCAATTGGTACTTCGGAAGTACTAATTGGTACTTCGGAAGCTCGGCTTAGTACTTCGGAAGTACCAATTTGTATTTCGGAAGTACTAACCTGGTACTTCTGAAGTACCAATTTGTACTTCCGAAGTACTAACCTGGTACTTCGGAAGTACAAATTGGCACTTCGGATGTA
>JAIRZR010000015.1 GCA_031267155.1 Prevotellaceae bacterium
GACATCCCTGTCAATGTAGAATTTATTAATACTTCAGTTAAAACGAAACTGCCGGAGATTTATCCGGCAGTTTTGTTTTACCGTTTTTTTTCGCTATAATTACCTGAAATCCTCCTTCCGTCCTTACATTGTGATACGGGATTTTTTTCGATTCGGAGATTTTTACCCATTCGGCGATTTTGTAAGCCGGTAAATTGTTTGCAATTACTATTTTGGAAGGATTGTAGCACGACAGTACAGTTTCGGGTTTAATGTTTTGTGTTCCGGTGACATAAAGATAGTCCACATTCAGTGGCGTTCCCGAAAATCCGTCATTTACATTCAATTGTGATGACAGGGCGATTTTCTTTCCCGAAAATAAAAGTACGCCTTTATACTGATTCGGTATGGAATCGGACAGGGATAAAGCCGTCAAATCCTGTTCGGAACGGAATCCTCTCCGTATCAGATAGTTTTTTGTATTGAAGTCGAAAGAAACGTTTATGGAATTTGTATCTCTGATGGAAAAACCTGTACCGTTTTCGATAAAGTATGCATAAAACGCCCTTCTCACGCCGAACACTCCAAATTCCCTATGCGTGGACACATTATATGAATGAAAAGCGGCTATCGAAAAAATCCCGAGCATGGAAATCAGGATTGCGGCAAACAGTTTTTTCTCCTTGAACGAAAACAGCATCGCCAGTAGCAGAATGCTTGCAGTCAGTAAAGTACACTGTATCCCGTTAAGATAAAAACCATTGATGGACGAGCATGGCAAGCCGTCGAAAAACTTCACGATGAAGTTCATCAGGTAAATGCAGTAATTGAGGACAAATCCGCTGACTGTAAGCAAAAACGACTGCCACGAAAGGGCAATGACAATCACCCCGATATACATGACCACGCTTGTATATGGAACAAGAATCAGGTTCGAAAAAAGAAAATACGTGGGAAATGTCTTGAAAATGAACAAAATTACGGGAAGCGTTCCCAACTGGGCGGCTACGGTTACCGTCATACATTCGAGAACGGTTCGCACAAATCCCTTGCAGCGGCTAAACGGTTTCATAAACTTTGGCTGAAAGTAAACTATGCCTGTCACAGCAAGATACGACAGCTGGAAGCCGGTATCGAAAATGACGTACGGATTTACTAAACACATTATAAAGCAGGAAAATGCGATATTATTATACGTGCTTTTCGATTTGTTCAGCATGTCGGCAATGACAAAAACGGAAAACATCAGGCTCGCCCTTACGATAGACGATGCCAAACCCGCTATCGAAGCATATATCCACAGTGAAACGAGAATAATAAGTCCCTTCAACAGACGCAGTTTCTTTGCCCTGTCCATAAACCGAAGCACAAAATTCAATATCATGAACACAATCCCCACATGCAATCCCGAAACAGCAAGTAAATGAACCGTTCCCGAATTGGTGTACGAGTCGCGCAGTTCGTCTTCCAGATACTGTTTATTGCCTGTGAGCAGGGCAAGAGCGACTCCAAGCTCGTCGGATTTCAATCGCGCATTTTGCAGTGTTTCAAGAGAATATTTTTGCAGATTGAATATAAACTTTTTATAGAAATTGATCTGCCCGGAATCCGTACGAACTGCATTTTCGGCATTTACGAACGAAGTCGCAAATATTTTTTTCCTTCTCAGATATTCCCGATAGTCAAATTCATCCGGGTTTTGCGGGGGAGAAATTTCGTTGAATACGGTTTTGCAGACAAGCACGTCGCCGGGGGAAAAAGTCCGCATGGAATCTTTCGCCATGTATATTATCGACCGTTCGCTGCACTTTTTCCAGTCTTCGCCATTGGCGGAAAAAGCCCTGATCTTTACATCTATCCGGCTTGAATTGTCGTTATTTTCCGGATTTTCGATTACAAGCAGCTCGTAGAAATGTTCCCCGTTCAGCGGAATGGCTGTTTTGAGCGGATGAAACTGTACCAGACTGATTCCCATAAAAAAGAATATCATAAAGTAATGAAGCCCGTACAGGTATGCAAGGGAATATATCCGGTAAACCCTGAACATATTCAGCCCCATAAGCGACAGCAAAAAGAGAGCCATGAACAGCAATCCGCCGGTTTGCAGGGGGAATAGTAAATACTGAAAAATTATTCCCAACAGGAGGGGCAAGCATATTCTCAGAAAAGGGTTACGCCTGATATCTTCCATAAAGTCAGCCAAATCGTATCTGTACATCCGGATTTAAGTCATCTTGGGAGTTAAAAGTTTTGTTATCGGTTCCACGAAGCGGTCAATATCTCCTGCGCCCAGAGTTATCAGCACATCTATATCCCTGTCTGCAAGCGTTTCCATCAGTTTTTCCCTGCTACACATTATCCTGTTTTCTATCCGTACCCTGTCGAAGATGATTTCGGAAGTGACGCCCTCTATCGGCAATTCTCTTGCAGGATATATATCCATGAGAATCAGTTCGTCCAGAAGGCTAAGGCTTTCGGCAAACTCGACTGCAAAGTCACGGGTGCGGGTGTACAGATGCGGCTGGAATACTCCCAGGATTTTTCTGCCGGGGAACATCTGCCTGACGGAAGTTATTGACGCTCTCAACTCTTCAGGATGATGTGCATAATCGTCTATATAAGCGTGTTCGGGAATATTTAGTCTGAGGTCGAAACGTCTTTTTACACCGGAAAATGTTTCCAGGGCATTCCTGATCATCTTCCTGTCGGCGCCTGCTAAAATCGAGGCGGCAACGGCGGCAACGGCATTTTCGATGTTTACCCAGCCCGGCAGTCCCAGAGTGCAATTGTCGATTGTCCCCGCAGGAGTGTGGATATCGAATTTGTGGAATCCCCGGTTCAGTTCTATGTTAAAGGCGTAAAAATCAGTTCCCTTATTGTCGTATGAATAGCTGTATGTCCTGCACTTGATTTTGTCTGAGGGAATATCCGTTCCCTCTTTCAGGATCAGGACGCCGTCCGGATCTATCTGTGAAACAAAATCGCCAAACGACTTTTTCATTTCCTTTTCCGTGCCGTAAATATCCAGATGGTCGGCGTCGGCAGCAGTAACAATCGCGATATGAGGATACAGGCGCAAAAAAGAACGGTCGTATTCGTCGGCTTCGGCAACCATCCATTTGCTTTTCGAAAGAAGAAGATTGCTGTTGTAATTTTTGGAAATACCGCCGAGAAAAGCGGTGCAACCGTCTGATACTACGGTCATAAGATGAGCGAGTAAGGTTGAAGTGGTAGTTTTCCCGTGCGTGCCTGCAACGGCAAGGACTTTTTTGTCCCTGGCAATCATTCCCAAAACGGCGGAACGCTTGACCGGCTCGTTTCCCGTTTGCCTGAAATAGTTGAGTTCGACGCTGTTGTCAGGAACGGCGGGAGTATATACCACAAGAGTATCCCTGTTACGGAACTGTTCGGGGATGCAGGCGACACAGTCGGAAAAATGTATCTCCATTCCTTCGTTTTGCAGTTCCCCGGTTAAATCCGAAGGGGTTTTGTCGTATCCCGCAACTTCGTATCCTTCATATTGATAGAATCTCGCTATTGCGCTCATTCCTATTCCGCCTATACCTATAAAATATGCCCTGTCTGTCATAACTTTATTTTTTATCCTGTTTTTTAGCAAAAATAATTATTCTTTATTACATAAACCGAATTCCATATCAATAGAAACCAATAAAAAGTTGTTTATCGACGTCTTTCTTCATGATACTTTTTTAATTAAATGTTGGCACAAAGGTAGGGATTTTATTTATTACATAAACTGAATTAAATTTGAACGGCAAAATATTATTTTGAGGCGCTATTGCGGAAAAATTATTGCAAACAGTTTTTTTTAGGCATAAGACACTAGAATATCAAAAGGGGGTGTATTCCAAAATGTCGTTTTTTTTCGTGTAACATGATTTTGTGCATTTTAGCAGCCCGAAGGGCTTGATTTTCATAACCGCAGGTCGCGACCTGCGGTTATGAAAATCCGACTTTTCAAGTCTGTTTTAATTCGATGAATTGAGAAAAACGACATTTTGGAATGCACCCATCAAAAGGATTATCCAGTACAGATTTTATTTTGACATTCTGTCTGTGTCTCAAATCTATCTCTGACAGCTTGCTCTCTGGCAGAGGCATCAATAGCAATAGCAAACCCAAAACCCAATTTGAGGAATGTTGGCAACTCGTCGATGAAGTTGGTCAACACATTCTCAATATCGCCGCGTGTAAGCGACGACCGTCCTGCAATCTCCTTTGCAAAATCTTTTATTTCCAATTTGCCTGCATTAACAGCATTTGCATACTGTTTGTATGGTTCTGCAGGATATAAAGGATTCCTTTTTTTACTGCTCTAAATTTCATACACTTACATGTTTTATACGTTAATACTGATTTTATTGCTCAATCCTTCTTTATTTTCCCTTAGACAGCGATAAATTTCTCCTTAGATAGAAATAAATTTATTGACTTGATAAATTTATTTTCTACCTTATAGAAATTTATTTATTGACTTGATAAATTTTCTTCTTACCTTATATAAATTCCTCCGCTTTCGTTCAAAAAATATTTTTTGAATGAAGGATAGTATAGATTATCGTCGTTTGGTACATCGCTGCGTCCGATTTATAATCGACTTCGCGGCATTACACAGTAGCAGGCCTGTTTGCTGGCACAGGATACCGAAAGCGGCTCCGCAAACAACGTCCAGCGGGAAATGCTTGCCCACGTATATGCGGCTATACGAAACACATGCAGCCCAGAAGAATATCATGAAACTGCAGTATCTGTTTCTGAAAAACAGCGAAGTAAACATTGCAAAGCAAAACGAATTTGCGGCATGGTTCGAGATGAATCCGTACCTTCCGCCGCAATTTTCGAGCAGGTGTATTACGTTTTTGAGTTCTTCGACATGGCAGGGTCTGAGGCGTTCGAAAACATTCTTGAACAGGTGTACGGAAAGCTGGTCTGCCAGGGCAAAGGAAAGCGCGAGGCCTGCAAGTATTGCGATGCTCTGCATGCGCTTTTTCCAGACAATGACAGCCACGACAAGCAG
>JAIRZR010000039.1 GCA_031267155.1 Prevotellaceae bacterium
TAATAAATTTAACCTCGCATCAAACTCGGAAAAATCCGACGGCAAATTTAAGGTTATCCATCTTAAACTCCTTACGGAGTTTGTCCGCAATGTACAAAACTGCCCCGCGCACTGTATAAATCCTGAGAATCCTGCTTCAGACAGAAAAGTGTTTTTCACATCTCAAAAAAAGCATTAATTTTACGGAGTTCAAAATGAGAGGATTTCTTATTTTCTCATTGATTTTAAAAACGTTAATAATTTTTATTATGAAGAAGATATTATTATATTTTATTATTTCGGCGGTTTTGATTCCGAAAACCAGAGCCGACGAAGGCATGTGGCTCTTGCCGCTTATCGAAAAATTGAATATCGGGGATATGAAAAAAGCCGGATTCAAACTGTCTGCAAAAGACATTTACAGCATAAACTCATCGAGCATAAAGGACGCCATTGTGATATTTGGAGGCGGCTGTACGGGCGAAATCATATCCGACCAGGGATTGCTGCTGACCAATCATCACTGCGGATACGGCGCTATCCAGCAGCACAGCAGCGTCGAAAACGATTATCTTAAAGACGGATTCTGGGCGAAAAGCAAATCCGAAGAAAAGCCCACTCCCGGACTCTCGGTTCAGTTTCTTGAACGTATTGAAGACGTTACGGATCAAATCGCTCCCGCCCTGAAAGGCATATCTTCGGAAGAAAAACGATCCGAAATCATATCGAAACTCTCGGACAGCATTGCCAAAAACGCAAAAAACGACATCAAGTATATCCGGGCATACGTATCGTCGATGTTTGGAGGAAACGATTTCTATCTTGTTGTATATAAAGTCTATTCCGATGTGCGGATGGTCGGAGCGCCTCCTTCGTCGATAGGCAAGTTCGGCGCCGATACCGACAACTGGATGTGGCCCCGTCACACCGGCGATTTCTCCATCTTCCGCGTATATGGCGACTTAAACGGGAATCCGGCAGACTATTCCGAAAGCAACCTGCCTCTGCGCCCCAAACATCATTTGCCAATATCCCTGAAAGGCTTTAAGGAAGGTGATTTCGCGATGATTATGGGATTCCCCGGAAGCACGCAGCGTTACATGACTTCCTGGGAAGTGGACGAGCGAATCTCGATCTCCAATGCAAACAGGATAAAAATCAGGGGTATCCGCCAGGAACTGATGATGAAAGACATGCTGGCAGATCCGAAGGTAAAGATACAGTATGCCACGAAATACAGCGGTTCAAGCAATTACTGGAAAAATTCAATAGGAATGAACAGGGCTTTGAAAAAGCTGAAAATAACAGATCTCAAGCGCGAACAGGAAGCCCGGTTTTCGAACTGGACAGGCAGCGATTCCCGAAGAAAGGAACTGTACGGCAATGCTTTGTCCCTGATAGAATCGGCTGTAAAGGGACGGGCAAAAAACCTGTACGCACGGCAGTATCTTTCGGAAACAGTATTGCGGGGAAGCGAAATAGTATCGCTTGCTTCCAACTTCGTCCCGTTTTACAATTTGCTTAAAGACAATAAGACACAGGATGTTCAAGTTATGGGCAATACGTATAAAGAGAATATGGAAAACTTCCGCAAAAACTACAATCAGCCTACCGACAGGAAAATATCGGCGGTGATGCTGAAACTTTATTACGACAATGTTCCGCAGGAAGACAGACCCGGGATTTTCAATGACATACACAATGAATATGCCGGCGATTTCGAAAAATATGCCGACGAGCTGTTTTCGAAAACGTTTCTGTTGAACGCGGACAAAGTTGATGAATTTTTAAACAGTCCAACAATTGAGGCGCTGGAAAACGATATAGCCGTGAAGCTTGCCCGTTCCATTGTACGGAAAATAAATGAACTTCAGGATGAAGACGCGGATAATTCCTTAAAATACAGGGAAGGCCACCGCAAATATGTAGCCGGTCTGCTGGAGATGTACGAAGGTGTGCGTCCTGTTTATCCGGATGCAAATTCTACCATGCGAATGACTTACGGCAAAATATCGGGTTATGTGCCGCAGGACGCCGGACATTTCGACTATGTAACTACGGCTGCAGGAATTTTGGAAAAGGAAGACCCCGACAACTGGGAATTTGAAGTGCCCTCAAAACTGAAACAGCTTATCGAAGCGAAAAATTTCGGACAGTATGCAATGAAAGACGGACGTTTGCCGGTAAACTTTATCTTCGGCGGCGACATCACGGGCGGAAACTCCGGAAGTCCGGTGCTTAACGCGAAGGGCGAACTGATCGGTACGGCTTTCGACGGCAACTGGGAAGCCATGAGCGGGGATATTGCATACGAAACAAATCTGCAAAGGTGTATAAATCTTGATATAAGGTACACTCTGTTTGTAATCGACAAGTATGCGGATGCGAAATACCTGATTGACGAAATGACGATAATAAAATAAATTTTACAGATATGAAAATTCTTCCATTATACGATTTACAGCAGGAAATCAACCGTTTGTTCATTGCGGGAAGCAAGTTTGCGAAAAATGATCCGCGTCTGCAGAAACAGGCGGCTGTTTTTAACAAGCTGGGAGAGAAGTCTCCCGTGTTCAAGAGAATTGCCGAAGGCATCGAAAACCTTCTCAATGCGGAATCCGCAGATTCGTCGGGCAATTTGCTGGAAATAAGTACCCTTCTGTATGCAGTACTGTACACTCAGGGCGAAACTGCAGGGACAGACCCGCAGGAAACGGAATTGACGCCCGTCCTGCCGCTGGATCAGGTTCAGACAGACAAATCCTATCTGGCTCTCAAGCCTTTAATCGAAGCTTTGACTCAACAGAAGGGAGAGCGCCTGAGCGATGTAAGGACTGCCTTCAGGAACGGACAGGTCAACGATTTCAGGATTTATCCCCTGATAGACGCCGCCCTGGCAGACCGCTACACCGAACTCGCCGATTATCTCGAAACTGCTGTTATCCCCGCTATTGGCAAGCCGGTTATGCCCTGCATAATAAACGGTTTCAACTACGAGGGAAATACCGGCGACATCCGCAGGTTCAGGATTTTGCATAAATTTGACTATGACGGAATACCCGAAATGGTCGACAGGATTTTCGCCGGCAAATCCATACCGCTGCAGGCGGAAGCGGTGAAAACATTGAGCAAAAACCCTGAAAACGAAGACTTGCTGCTCAAGTTCGCCGACGATAAAAACAAAGTCATAAGAATGGCTGCATACCAAACTCTTACTGAGCTGAAAACGGAATCGGCAGAGAAAACTTTGGTTGAGCTGTTTATTTCCGGCAAGAGAAAATCGGATACTCTGGAACTTGGCAAAATTTTGAGAGCCAGGCTGCAGGATAAGTTTGTTCCCACATTGCTCGACAAGGCAAAAGCCGACTACAAAAAATGTATCGAACCGGACAAATACGAGGATATAAAAGCCATGTCCGCCGCTTTCGAAACTCTTAACGCGAGTATGAATACTCTGGTCAACAATGCAAATAAGGACGTCATGGAGTTTTACAGGGATATGTTTACCGGTAAAAAGTACAGAGACTTGTCGAAAACAGCCGAATCGAAAATAAGTTATCTTTATATGCCGGGAATGATAGCGGATTCTGCCGCCAGAAATCTGGAAAATACGCAGGAAGGTTTTGAATGTCTGGAATTTCTGTCGAAAAATTCTTCCTTCGACGAATTTATGTATTCATATTTCAAAGTGTCCGTGAGAAATAAAGTGGACAGGAAAAAGGTATTCAGCAATTTCTCAAAACATATAGATAAACTGATTGACAAACACGTTTTTGCCGAAATATTTCCCGACAGGAACGAAAAACTCAATCCGGAGGATATCGACGAGCGCTGGATAAAACTCCTCGAAAACAAACTTCCGAAAAAGAAACATCTTTCTCTTGAAGACGCCAAAGTATATATCGGTTTAACAGGCGAAAAAAACGAGAAACTGCAATCTTTTCTGTCTAATATAATAAGTGCGTATGGAGAATAAAATCCATCATAAATCATATTAATGCTATATAATAAAAAACACGCCTGTTTGGAAAAAACAGACAGGGAACTTTAAAACATGAAGGAATATATATAATAAATATAATAAAACTGCCCTGCGCGAAGTATAAAATGCGGATTTTTGTCGTACTCCTTGGAGAGCGATACATCTATAATAAAAATGTATTATTTTTGCAAAACGGTTTAATTGCTTATTTAGAATTAAGACGGTGAACATAAGGTAAATAATAGAAACAAAACAAGATTTTATGACACGGATAAGTCTGCATGACAAAGTTTTCGACAAATATATTTCCTCACGAGAAATAATAACTGCTGTGAAAAATATCGCCAAACATATTAATAATGATATGAAAAACGAAAATTTACCCGTATTTTTAAGCATACTGAACGGTTCGTTTATGTTTACCTCCGATTTGATGAAATACATCAGGTTCAACTGTTTATTGAGTTTCATTAAATTAAGTTCATACGAAGGTCTGTCATCCAGGGGAGAGATCAGGGAACTCATAGGACTGAATCTTGATTTGACAGGCAAGACAGTGATTATCATAGAAGATATTGTTGATACGGGAGTAACAATGGAATATCTTGCAAACAAACTGTCGGAATATAAGCCTAAGCAGTTGAAAGTGGCAAGCATGCTCTTCAAACCCGAATCATGCCGCAATACGGTTAAACCCGACTATACCGGCATAAATGTGCCTGACGAGTTTATTGTAGGTTATGGACTGGATTATAAGGGTTTGGGACGGAATTACCCTGAAATATACAAACTGGTAAAATAATTATAACATGTTTAATATAGTATTATTTGGACCTCCGGGAGCGGGAAAAGGCACACAGGCGCTGAAACTGGTAGAAAAGTATAATCTGCTTCATCTTTCCACGGGCGACATTCTGCGTGCGGAAATGAAGAAAAATTCTCCGCTCGGACAAAAGGTGAAAAGTCTGATAGAAAAAGGCGAACTGGTTCCCGATGAAACAGTTATCGAACTTATTCGCGAAAAACTGAACAGCAACAAAGACGCTGCGGGATTTATTTTTGACGGATTTCCCCGCACGGTTGAACAGGCAAAATCCCTGGACGAAATGTTGAGCCGGGAATCTTTGGATATCGCGCTTATGCTTACGCTCGAAGTTGAAGAAGAGGAACTTATTTCGCGCATACTGTTGAGGGGACAAAATTCGGGAAGAGCCGACGATTCCAATCCCGACATAATCAAGAACAGAATCAAAGTCTATAACGAACAGACAAGTCCGGTTGCCGAATATTATAAAAAACAGGGCAAACATGCTTCCGTCGATAATATGGGCACGATAGAAAATACATTCGCTCAGCTTGAAGCTCATGTCGAAAAATGGCGAACTTTCCTGCTTGGAAATCCTAAAACGTAGGTTCCTGATGTTTGGAAAAGTCTGCTGCAGTTTGCGGATAAGCTTTTCCAGTGCGCAGACAAGTCTCCCGTCCGTATCGCGGCTTTCTCCGCATTATCCCTGCCGTCCCGAGTTTTTGATAATAAAATAGCTGTTATTTCACTCGTTGCAGGTCGAGTATGCTGAAATTGGGCTGGAATCTGAATTTACCGTAACTGCCGGATAATTTGTTTAATTTTTCGACAGTCATGGTTTCGTTATAGATACCTGCACAGACAGTACCGGTAGCCGAGAACCGGATAAATGTATGATACTTTACGGTCGTACCCGGCTTAGGGCAGATAAATTCTATCCAACCGCCGCCTTGCTGTGCAATTTCGCACAATTCAATTCCATAATGTTTGTTATTCCAGTCCAGGTGTTCACGGATATTTCCATCCTGACGTTCGGGGAAAGCGGGGTTGGATAATACCAGACTTTCTTCCACATCTATAACGAAGATATACGTGTCTTTCCAGGTAAATTCAGACGTCCGGTCACGAAGAATTTCAAGACCTTCCTTACCTGTACTCTCTGCCGCTTTATGTACTTTTTCGATGACCTCCTGCGGAGATGCGATTTCATTGTTACTCATGTTTTGCGAAAATGTTTTTGATATGCAAAATATGCACACCAAGATTAATAAAATTGACTTTGTTTTCATTGCCATATTTTTTTTGAATTATGAGGCAAAGTAACGAAGTCAATCGGACAGGGAAAACCCGAAAATTGCTATTTTTTAAAACCTAAGCAATGCAAAGTTAGCAAGAATCGGATTTTATATGTTCCGCAAACAACCGATGGTGGTGCTGTATTCCATTCCGCTGGCGATTATCGGCGCTTTCCTTGCCATGGCGCTGACGATGGAGTCGCTCAACGTCTTCACGATACTCGGCTTGCTGATGCTTATCGGTCTGGTGGCGAAAAACGCCATCCTTGTGGTTGACTTTGCCAACCAGTTGAAAGCGGAAGGCGTCCCCCTGAAAGAAGCCTTGCTGGAAGCAACCCGCAA
>JAIRZR010000005.1 GCA_031267155.1 Prevotellaceae bacterium
CTTGCAAAATGAGTATCGTAGCCGCTGTCGCCACCCATATAAATAGAAAGAGTTGCGCTTTTTAACAGAAATGAAGCCCAAAGCGACTGCCTCTGATTGAATCCCCGTCCCGAAAAGTGACGTGCGGGGAAACAGTACATCTCAAAACCGGAATCAAGTACAACCCTGTCCTCCCAATCCATTTCAATAACCGTTGATTCGTCAAAATTCCACCGTGCAAAATGCGCTCCCGCACCAAGCGGACAAATCACTTTCCGGATACGGGGCTTTAACGCTTTCACGGTAGGATAATCAAGATGATCCCAATGGTCGTGCGTAATGACAAGATAGTCAATGTCCGGAATATCTGCCGCCTCGAACACATTCGTCCCTTTGAATGCCCTGTTGACAAACGAAACAGGCGAAGCGTAACGACTGAAAACAGGATCAACCAGGAAACGCTTTCCATCGACCTGAAAATAACAGGACGAATGTCCGAACCACACCAGTATATTCTCCTGTGGATTCAGTTCGGCAAGGTTGGTTTGTACCGTCGGTATTTCGTTTTTTGGAGTTTTCCGCTTCGACGAAGACTGGAAAATTGCGTTCCGGAGACTTTCCGTCAACTGTGGAGTCTCGTTTATGTTTTGAAAACGTCCGTCGCGGTAGTTCGGCGAACGGCGTACTTTTTCTAACCTTTCGTTTTTGGGAACGCTGCCGAATTTCGGCAGACAGGTATAAGCCGTGCATCCCGCAACCAAACAGGACAATGATATAATACCAATTATCATTTTTCGTTTCATTTTATTCGATTGATTTATTTAAAGCGCCCTTGCCTTATTCCTGAAATGACTCAGTACCTTATGAAAAGCGTCCATTTCGGAAGGCTCCAGTCCGTCCGTCAACAGGGCATACAGTTTGTCCAGCTTCATGTTGATTTCATCAATAAGTTTCATCCCTTTACCGGTAATTTTAATGATATTCCGCCTTCTGTCGCCGGGGTCAATGAATCTCTGAACTAACGCATTCTTTTCCAGGCTGTCTATCTGACGCAAAACAACCGACTTGTCTTTCTTCATAATTGCGGCAATATCCTGCTGAATGACATCCTCGTCATTGAGGTTAACCGCCAGCAGTATTCCCAAAGATTCGACCGGCACATCCACCTCCAAATCGGATAGCCGGCTTTTGAACGCACATTGAATCTCCTTGGCCGTGAGAGCAATATAAAGCAATGTATTAATCTTATTCTTTTCCATTTTTATTCCATTAACGGCGCAAAGATAAATAACACAGTTGACACGCGCAACCATTCACCCCAAAAACATATACCTCCTGCTTCTTAGCGATCTGCCACGCAACGAATACTAAAGCCCTGCTTGCGGAAAGTATTATGGTACAGGTTAACATAGTTGATGCATAATGCCAGACGGTTGGCGCGCCTGCTGTCGCTGTCGCTCGGCGTACTGCTCCAATAGTACCCGTACGAGCTTACGACGATCAGAGCGCCGTCAAAAATGCTGCGACAACCCACAGCAGGAAAAAAAATGGATTTGCCGCTTGCCATGTCGGTAAACTTTATGCCATTCGTCACTTCGGGAGAAAAAATTTTCATCGGCGGAGGAATTATTGACATAAAATTGCGTTTTGTCGGCATTTCGCTTATCTTTGCATTTGTTTTCGCCGCCGGCGGACTCATATCAATCACATAAATTATGGATAAGGAAGATATAAAAAGAGATTTCATTTTGCTGAACGTAGGCGCAGCGAAGCATAATGCCGACTGGAACTGGAAGGATGTACACAGTCCTTTTGCGCGAATACACTTCGTCCGCCGTGGCTCGGCTAAAATCATACGTGAAGACGGGACTTTCAATCTGAGAAAAAATCATCTTTACCTCACGCCTTCCTACACCCGGCATACGTACGAGTGTAACGGGCCGCTGGAACTGTATTATTTACATATTTACGAGGATTTGGGGAGAAATCTCAGCATTTTCGACCTGATAAATTTCCCGGTAGAAGTGGAGGCCGATTCGCTCGTCGCCAGTCTAATCAGGCGGCTGATTGATATAAATCCCAAACGCGAACTGCTCTTCTATGACCCGCGTTCTTACGACAATTCCTCGACGCTGGCCGACAATATCGCCCGGCAAAAGAGCGTGCCGCCGGCTTACGAACTGGAGACGCAAGGCATCCTGACGCAGATTTTTTCGCGTTTCCTGGTCAAGGCCGAATATAAGAACCGGGACATCGAAAAGCGTATCCTGAGGTCGCTCCGCTATATTCATAAAAATATAGAGCAGGCGATTGACCTGAACTACCTGGCGAAAGTGAATTTCCTCACAAAAGACCATTTCATCAGGCTTTTCAAGAAGGAAATGAAATGTACACCGTGGAAATATATTAACCAGAAGAGAATCGAAACTGCTCAGCTGAAACTCCTGATCGACGACACGACAATCAAAGACATCGCATACAGCATGGGATACGACAGCCTGCCTTATTTCAATCTGATGTTCAAGAAAATAACCGGCGAAACCCCCGGCAGCTATAAAAAGAAAACCCGGCTGCGGTGAAGCGCCGTTTACCGGACGAACCGGTGTAGTAGAGACGCGATGCATCGCGTCTCTACGATGGCGGATAGCTTTTATTTGCGTTAAAAATGCGTAACAGAGCGGTATCTTTCAATTTTTATTGCCATTTTTGCAACAAAAACGGAAATTTATCGTCTAACAGGAAGATGTTATAAAAAGAGTTTTCCACAAAAAGTAAAAGCAAATGATTATTAAGTTGAGAGGTATTCATAAAACATATAACAATGGCGCACCGCTGCATGTATTGAAGGGCATTGACCTCGATATAGGAAAGGGAGAAATGGTATCCATCATGGGGGCGTCAGGTTCCGGGAAAAGTACGCTGCTGAACATCCTGGGAATTTTAGATACCTGCGATGCGGGAGAATATTA
>JAIRZR010000007.1 GCA_031267155.1 Prevotellaceae bacterium
GCCTTTTTCATTGACGCTATGGTTGAGGCAACTTTCCGGTCGTTCTTTCTGTGATCTTTCAGTCCGGGAGACTTGTACGGCTCCTTGCCGACAAAGATCAGCCGGCCTCCTTTCCCGACGAAAGCGGACAGCGCTTTGGCGGTTGCCGGCATCATCGTTTCCACTTCGAGCAGAATGAGCGTACGATACTTGCGGTTGCCGTATTTCAGGAAGCCGTTTTCGGAAATACTTTTGACGATAATCTCCTCGCTGGTGTAGTCGCAGCCGTTGCCGTTGCGGTGGATGCCTTCCCACACATTATACTGATAGGAAGGATACATGAGTTTGGGGAACGGGTCGCGCTGCGGGCCGTGAAGCGTCCACATGTCCGTCAGCGGATGCAGCACGGCGATGTCGGCGTATGGGTCGGTTTCCTGTAGCAGCGCCGAAAGGCGGGTCTTGTATGCCGTAAACTGTTTGAAATATTGCCACCAGGTGTTGCGTTCGTTTAAAAAAGTGCCGTATCTGACCCATCCGGGGAACGGCGCCGTGAGCGGCGAATAGTTGAACCCGTGAAATATGGAATGTGTTACGCCCGACAGGTTGCTCTGATCGCAGACGGTTTTGAGACGTTCCAGCGTTGTGTTGAAGGTTGTGTTTGTGTCGGTTATTTCTTCGCAACTGACGATTTTTTTGCCAGACAGCCGCGCCGCCGAAGCCACAAATTTATTGACCGGCGTATAGGCATTGGGAGTAGCCCCGTGCCCCGTCCAGGTTTCACATTCGGGAATGTCGATGTCCATTGATGCGTGAAGCGGATGAAATTCGTTTCCGTAAGCCTGCACGCGCGACTTGAATCCGTGTTCGTTGCACCACTGCGTGTAGGTAAGCAGAAAGCGTTCGCGAATCAGTTCCATGCAGGTAATGGTGAAGTCGTAACGGGCGCGCGACACCTCTTCTGCCGCTTCGCCCGACAGTTGTGTGATTTCAGCTCCCTTGACGGCGTTTCCCATGCCTCCGACCTTGTAGAGAATGAACGGCAGGTATGGCTTGATGTCGTACCCGCGGCGTCGTTTAAATTCGTCGAGGTATCCGGGTCCCCAGTTTGCGCCTTCCAGTTCCATGCTGTCGCAGAAGATGGCGCGAAAGCTTTTCATCCCTTTCAGTTCGGCGAAAAGGGTGTTCGACATGCGGTTCAGGAAATTTAATGTGGCGTTACGGTCGTAATGGTTCAGCACAGGCCCTCCCGCGCCGACCGTACCGCGTATCACGCTTTGAAAGCCTGTTACCTTTACTATTGCATACAGTATGTATTCGCCTTCGGGAACCTGTATTTCGAGCGTTTCCTGCTTCGGGTCGAAGGGCAGCCATTGAGGTTGGACGAATTTGTCCATCTGCAGCGGCGCAAGGCAGACGGACTGTATTTCGCTGTCGCCCTGACCGCGGGAGGATATTTGCGGCGCAGCTTCCTTATTCAGTTCGGCTGTTTCTATCCGCACGGTTCCTGCTCCGCTCAGCTTGCGGCTGGCAATGGTGAGCAGCTGCGAACGTTCGTCGCCCTTGAGGAACTCGGCGCCGAAGGGCCATCCCGAACCGACGATGATGTCGCAGATCATTTCGCGTTCTTCCGCGCCCTTTAAGGTTACTTTTACCATCTCGATCCATTCGGGACTGAGCCAGGGCATCGAGGGAATTGCCAGGTCGTCGGCCACCGGAAATTCAATCGGGTTGATTTCAACTCCGCCGATACCGGCTTCTTTCAGCACGTCCAGTTCGCGCAGCAGTTCCGGGGCTGTCAGCTTGTTGCCGTTCCACCACCAGCGTACAAACGGCCTGGCGGTAACGGGCAGCTGCTGAAACAGCGTAAACAGCCGGTCTTCGGCTTCACTGTCGCCGGTGGACGGCGTCGGAAATGAATACATCCGCATTGCCGGCAATCCGGCTGCCAAAACCATTCCCGACTTGATAAATGTCCTGCGGGATACATGGTTCTTCTTTCTAAAATCTTTCATCACTAAATAATATATGATATGTTAATTTAAAATCTAAATGAATAATCGACTGTTTTGCCAAATTAATATATTAAAAAAACAAGTATGCCAGCATTTTACATTCAATCAAAACTTTCTCGTTTATCAATCAGCCATACTTATTCAGATGACAAAAGTAGAAAAAACATTTTACAATCCGGTTATTTCCTATTATTTGATCAGGATTTTCAGGATTTCAGGATTAACAGGATTGCTGACGCAAGCAATAATCCACAACCAAAATCCACGTCCAACCACCTTTTCCCCAACCCCCGACCATTAAGCAATGCATTATTAGATCTTAACTTCCCGGATGCAGTGATTCTGCCGTTAACGCTTCCGGACAGGTTACAAGACTGGCCTCATGTTCAAGCCCTAACCGGCTTGAATGTGTACGTATTGGGTAAAAAATTTTGTCATGTCAATTCTTTTGACTTATTTTGCCGGCGCAAAGTTACTTTAAAATGAAGAGTCTGGTATCAATAAATGACTTATCCAAATCGGAAATAGTGGAAATTTTAGACATGGCGGCTTTATTCGAAGCCGAGCCTAACCGGCGGCTTGCGGAAGACAAAGTCGTCGCAAGTATATTTTTCGAACCCTCGACACGCACCCGCCTCAGTTTTGAAACGGCGATCAACCGTTTGGGTGCAAGGGTCATAGGGTTCTCGGAAGTGTCGAATACAAGCCTTTCGAAAGGCGAGACCCTGAAGGACACCATCACAATGATTTCGAACTATACCGACATGATTGTGATGCGGCATCCGCTGGAAGGCAGCGTAAGATATGCAAGCGAAGTCTCCAAGGTGCCCGTAATCAATGCAGGCGACGGATCGAACCAGCATCCCACGCAAACGCTGCTCGACATGTATTCAATCAGGAAAACGCAGGGAAGCCTTGACGGTCTGCACATAACGATGGCCGGCGACCTGAAGTACGGGCGCACGGTTCACTCGCTGCTGATGGCGATGTCGCATTTCAGGCCGGCATTCCGCTTCATCGCCCCCAGGGAGCTTGCATTGCCCGACGAGTATAAAAAGTATCTGAAACAGAAAAACATCCGCTTCGAAGAACGCGTTGAACTGGCTGAAAACATTACAGATACGGACATTGTATATATGACAAGGGTACAGAAGGAACGCTTTTCGGAGCCGATGGAATACGAGAAGCTTAAAAACACCTACGTTCTCCGCAACTCGATGCTGGAAAAAACAAAGCCAGGCATGAAGGTTCTGCACCCGCTGCCACGCGTGGGGGAAATCTCCGAAGACGTGGACAGCAACCCCAAAGCGTATTATTTCAACCAGGCAAAAAACGGCGTGTATGCCCGCATGGCGGCAATCTGCTATCTGTTTGGCATCAACAGCATATAATAGTTCCATGATTTTAGTTTATTTCCTTTGCGCTTTTGCCGTTGCCGGGCTGATATTCAGGTCAACAGCACAGAAACGGATGTTCGACCTGACATTTGCCTTTCTTGCCGTGCAGGCGCTGTTTCTGCTGTACACCGTCCTGAACAGGGATTCCGTCGAAGCGGGCATTTTCAGGTACGACAGTCTGGGAATACTTTTTTTCGGAACTCTGGTTCTGATTTCGTTCGCAGTGTTTTATCACAGTAAAAAATATCTCGACAGCGAAGGCGACAGGCAGATCAGGCTGTACAACATCGCTTTTGTGTCGCTGTGCGCTTCGATTTCGGGAGCGTACTTTTCCGACAATGTTACCGCGACCTGGGTGCTGATAGAAGCGACAACGCTTGGCTCGGCGCTGCTGATATACCACAGGCGAACCGAAAAGACGCTGGAAGCCGCATGGAAATACGTTTTTGTCTGTTCAATAGGCATTCTGATTGCATACCTGGGCATACTTTTCCTGAGCATCGTTCTGAAAAACCAGCACGGCAACATGTCGTTCGGCAGTCTTGCGGAAGCAGTTCCAACGGCAAATCCCCTGTATCTGAAACTTGCATTTGTGCTTGTCCTGACCGGCTACAGCTGCAAGATGGAATATTTTCCCCTCTACCCGATAGGCATCGATGCAAATCATGCCACGCCGACGCCCATGAGCGCTTTTTTTTCCACGGCAATGGTGAATCTCGGTTTTGTGTCGATATTAAGGATATACAGGCTGCTGTCCGGTTCGCCCGTTTTCCCCTGGGCGCAGAACGTGCTGTTTGCCGCAGGCTTCGCGAGCCTCCTGCTTGCGGCGGTATATATCGCCCAGATAGAACATTACAAGCGGCTCCTGGCATATTCCACCGTCGAAAACATGGGGATTGCGCTGCTGATACTTTCGACGGGAGCGGCTGGTACGGCCTATGCCGTTTTCCATGTCCTGATGCATTCCCTCGTAAAGTCAAGTGCCTTCATGCGCCTGTCCGTGATTGGAAAAACTTACGGAAGCTACAGGCCGGAAAATATCGGCGGATACTGGCAGGTGTCCAGGGAAGGCTCCCTCGTGCTGATTTTATGCCTGCTCGGATTGACGGCAATTCCGCCTTCGGCGCTGTTTATTTCGGAGATGTATGTCTTTTCGGCGCTGAGCAGAAATGTAATGGCGCTGATTCCAACGGCGCTGCTTATCTGTATTATACTCTATTTCCTCTGCAGCAAGATACTTAAAATAGTATATGGCGAAAAACCGGAACACATTTCCGCATCCGAAAAGGAAGACAGACTGACTTTATGGATTCAATTCGCCTTCCTCGGAATTTTCTTTTTCCTCGGAATCTGCCAGCCACGATGGCTTATGGAAATGATACGCTTTTAGAGTTAAAAACTGAAAGTTAAGAAGTAAAAGTTAGCTGGCGCGTGTCAGCTAACTTTTACTTCTTAGTTTTTAACTCTAAAAATTTTGTATCTTTACGCCTTTAAATATGTAATTTTTTTAATTATAAATAGATGCAGAAGAATTTCTTTTTAACTCTAAGAGACACAGTACACGCAGTCCATTAGGGAGGCTTATAAGCAAAAGGGCGGATCGCTGGAATTAGTACAGAGAATAGAGAAGTTTCATGAAGATCATAAAAGGTTTATAGGAGATGGAGGAGAGGATCTCGCTTGGCGTAGTCTTTGCTACGTAATGCTAAGAGCAAGGCGCTCGGTATAGTCTCCAGACGTCTCCAGACTACGTCGCGCTAAAAGCAGGGAATCCCAAGCCTTGCAAAATTCAGGAACAGATTCGCCCGAACTGCCGGAATAAGTAAAAGAGAATCTATATTCTGCCGGATAATCCGCGTCCCTGTTATCGGGGGCGATTTTGTGATGTCGCAGGTAATCCATATCTTTGTTCCCTGAAAATAAATGCGACAGGATACATATGAGTGAATATTTTTTTCTTCAATACAGGATGTTTAACAGGCGGTTAAAAGACGCCGGACTGAACCCCGCTGTCGGCTGGTTGCTGCTTTTACTCGCATATCCGGCATTTTCAGCAGCATTTTTTTATAAAATTCCGTTTCCCCAGTATGTCTATATTCTGATACCGATATTCTTCATCTTCAATTTGTCGAATATCGAAAGAAACGACTTTCTGAAAACCTGTTTCCCGTCTAGAACCTGCACAACTATTCGCATGATTGAAAATCTGACGGTATCACTTCCCTTTGCCATATTTCTTTTATACAGGCAGTTTTACCTGATGTCGCTTGTTTTGCCGGCGTTTGCCCTGTCGCTTGCTGCTGTCAGCGCGAAAATCCCGTCCATTGCCGTCATTCCCACTCCATTCGGAAAACATCCGTACGAATTTGCTTCAGGATTCCGGAAAACATTCCTGCTTTTTCCCCTCAGCTGCGGGCTTACGCTTATTGCCATCCTTGTCGACAATTTTAATCTCGGCATGTTTACGCTGATGCTTAATATGGGCATAATATGCAGCTTTTACCTGCAGGAGGAGAATGAGTACTGCATCTGGCAGCATGCCATGAGTCCGGCACGGTTTCTGTTTTACAAGACAAAAGCAGCATTCGTTTATTCACTGATGGCAAATTCACCCGCGATGCTGGCGCTGAGCATTTTCAGTCCGGAAAATATTCCTGCCGTCCTGATCTGCTTTTTACTGGGATTTATGTACCTGACACTGTCAATAATGATAAAATATGATATGTTTCCGGAAAAATCAGGCATTTCGGGATCGACTGTAATGGCTTTATGCCTGATCTTTCCTCCGCTGCTGATTGCGATGATACCGTATATGTCGAACAGGGCGGTAAAAGAGTTGAGCCGGGTCTTAAAATAATGAACGATGATAGAAATCACTGACTTGTCCAAACAGTACGGCACGCTGAAAGTTCTCGAAAACATCAGCATCACTTTCGGGAAAGGGAATGTTTATGGAGTTGCAGGCGAAAACGGCGCCGGAAAAACAACACTGTTCCGCTGCATTGCCGGACTGGAAACATATCAGGGTCAGATTGTATCCGAAATGAAGCCGCTGAAGAACTGTCTTGGCTTTTTACCCGCTGAACCGTATTTCTTTCCGAGAATGACTGCAATGGAATATATCAGGCTGCTTGCAAATGCGCGAAAAAGGAAACTGGACGACATCGAAAGCAAAAACATATTCGATCTGCCTTTAAACCGCTATGTATCCGGGTTTTCAACAGGCATGAAAAAGAAACTTGCCATCACTGCGATCCTCCTGCAGGGAAATACGTATTTTCTGCTGGACGAACCGTTCAACGGAATTGACATGCAGGGCAATCTTATTGTAACTGAAATTATACACAGGCTAAAAGCTTTAAACAAAACCGTCATTCTTTCTTCACACATATTCTCGACATTGACCGAAACCTGCGACGAAATATGTCTGCTGAATGAGGGTAAACTGTGCAAACTTGTTCAAAAGTCCGATTTTAAAGAACTGGAATCTGAAATGAAATCGTTCCTGATTGGGAAAAAGATCGAAAAACTGAACATCATTTAAGGACAGCGTTTTCGCCGAAATAAAATTGCCATGTCCAGTTGCCCGCAGGGCCCGCAGGGCATTAATATCAATAGAAATTTGTCCAATATACCTTCACAAGCCCGCTAGGGCTTGAATCAACCGCAGGTTGAATGTGAGAATATTCTGTAAACAATTCCGCCATCTGCCATCGCGTGCAAGCCTTAAAAGGTTTGTGGTTGGAGGTAAGCGGTTTTCTATTGATATTAATGTCCTGCGGACAATTAAATAACACTGTTCAACTTTTAGTTTTTAACTTTTAGTTTTTAACTCTTTTGATGCCCTGCGGGCAATTTCGCAATGCGCATTATGTTCACAGTATCATAACACTGTTACACCTTATTTATTTCACGTCCCTATAGACATTGGAAACAAATTCGCCCGAACTGCCGGAATAAGTAAAAGTGAATCTATATTCTGCCGGATAATCAGGTTTTATGTTTAGTACAAAGGAAATGCCGCTTGAGGCAACCAAAGCGTGCTTTCCGGCATTAAATTCGGTTAAGGGCTTGCTGTACTGCTTAAGCGGCGCGTTTGCATACTCCGCAGCATAAGCGCTTTTAACAAACTCTTCCGCGCTGTAAAAATAGACTGTAACAAATTCATTTAATGAGGTTCCGGCAGGATATCCTCCATATTCGGCATCGCAGCATATATCAAACCTGCCCGCTTCGTGCGGCAGGCATGCGTATGGAAAACAAGTCGAAACAGGGCGGTAATAAGCTGTATCCCCATTATATTCTGCAATTTCCCTAAATTTTGCATACATATCTTCATTTTCCGGGAATATGGGGTTTACCAGTTCTCCATTGTAAAAAACGGCTTCAAACTTTATGCCGGAAGATTCTTCGGTTTGCACATCTATATAATAGATATTTGAAAAGTCCGTAAAAACATAATACTTTAACACATAATTTTCCATAATTCTACCCTCTCCGCAAATATCGCAGGGTCTGGTACATTGTGTAAAACCCGACAGTATCAAAAAAATCAGCAATATATTCTTCATGGTCTGCCCCCAAACAGTAATTTATATGAAACAACGGGGATTATCTGCAATTGATTTACAGTGTTATTGACTATCCGTCCATTTTCAAAGTAAGTGTTCATGTAATATATATTCTTATGGTCTGTCAAATTCCGGACGTCAATGGAGAATATATGCGTGGTGGATTTCAGATCGACAATCAGGCTTGTTTTGAAATCGAGCCTGAAATAATCCGGATACCGTTTCTCCAGATAACGGGAATAATCGAATTCGATATTCCTCTGATCATAAATATAATAATATGAATAGGACAGGTCGCAGTCAACGGGAGTGTACCGCCGTCCGCCAATCCAGTTCATTGCAAGATCTGCGCGTAATGCAGTCCTGCTGTTCAGCCTGAATTTTTTCCCGACAAATGCCTTGAGGGCAAAACTGTTGTTGAACAGAGTATTGTACCAGCCCTTACGACAGTAGTACTTTGATTCCAGAAACGAACCGGATATGTTCATCGAAAACCCGCGTATGTCGTCAAAATAAACCGTTCCTTCCACTCCTCTTGAATAAGCTTTGCCGGTATTGTCGTAGGCGATATTTATCTGATTGATATCTTCGGCATAGTATGACAGGTTAAGCGCCGAAGAAAACAGATACAGTTTTTCCACGTCATCATAAGTGTGGTACGACTGCTTTGCAGTGGCGACATCATAATGCTGCTGACAGTAAAGCTCCGTCTTAAAGTTTATATTGCCAAACAGTTCGCCGCTGAACGAAAATACGGCCTGACGGCTTTTTATGAAGTCAAGGTTTTGATTCGGGAAAAATGCCCGGTCGTTGTCATCCATGCTTCTTGCCAGATACAGAGGCACAGGGTTTTGCCTGCTGTATTCTCCAAGCGCTATCCCGAAATTGTATTTTTTTAGGGAATACAGTATCGAGATCCTCGGCTCGATCCGGTAGCGCCTGTTCAGCAGAAACATAAAATAATGCGCTCCCGAAGTTACTGACAGTCCCGGACTGAAATCATGCCTCCATTCCGTAAAGGCATTTACTGTTCCGACATTTTTCTGTATCATGTAGGAGTTGTGAGCAGTCCATATAAAAGTGTTTTCTTTAAGATTCAAGTCCATAAATCTGACGCTTATCCCTTCTCTCAGAACATTTTTTTTATTCAGCTTGATGTCGGAGCTAATGCCCGCGCCTACGCTTTTTGACCTGTCAATCAGCTGGTGATCATACCAGTCGGAATACATTCCGTTATCGGTTTTCAGGAATGAAATTCCCAGTACCGCCTTTACATTTACTTTTTTTCCGATAAAAAACTGATGCGAAAGTCCCGACGAGGCGGTAAGCGTTTGCGCAAAAATGTCCTGAGGCATGGCGTTGACGCCTGTATTTGCCGGCAAATCAAGGACGCTTTTTCCCGCCATGCCCCAAAGGACGGTTTTTGCTCCGGATTTGTTTCTTGAGGTCAGTTTAAACGAAAAGTCTGTAAATACGGGGGGTGCGCCCAAAAGCTCGCGGTATCTCCTGTTGATAATATCGAAGAGCGGAATTGCAGATTGACGGAATCCGGCGACAAAGGACGAACTGCGCTTTTTTATCGGAACCGGACCTTCGGCGACCAGGCTCAAATCCATATTGCTGACATCCGCCGAAAACTCATATTTGCCGGCGTTTCCTTCGCGAAAACTGAGGTCGAAAACTCCCGAAAAGACATTGCCGAACTCTGCCGGAAAAGCTCCCGTATAGAACGACGAGGCGCCAATTATATCCCTGTTCAGCAAACTTACAGTTCCACCGTTTGTTCCCGAAAGAGCATAGTGATTTGGATTAAATACCTCCACTCCTTCGATCCGCCAAAGCACTCCGATTGCGGAATTTCCACGCACGACAAGATCGTTTCTGTCATCGCCCGTATTGGTAATTCCCGGCATCGCAGCCAGCATTCTGACGGGATCGCCTGCATTTCCCGGAATATGCGAGAGTTCGGAGGGATTGACCTGCAAACGGCTGATCTGTCCGTAACTGCGGGTATCCGGAATAACAACAACTTCTCCGAGTACAGTCATCGATTCTTTCATGCTCACAGACAAAACCCGCTGTTTGCCTGCCGAAACGGAAACCCCGGACACAAGAACCGGTTCATAGCCCAGCAGCTGGAAGCGTACCGGATATGTCCCCACAGAAACATGCATACTCCAGAAACCGATACTGTCGCTTTCGGCATTGATATCCAGCCCTGATACGGATACAATCGCTCCTTTCAGCGGCTGTCCGGTGTCGATGTCTGTAACGTAACCGCTGATAAACTGCGCCTCTGCCGATATCGCGAAAATCAAAAGAAAAAATGCCGTTACTGTTCTCAAAATCAAAAAAAATAAAATCAAGTTTGAAGTTCCAAAGGTAACAAGTTTTTTTATATAAACTCTAAAAACCTCATTTTCACCTGATTTTCCTAACAAAACAGGCTCAGTAGTGCGCACGGTTACAGACACATACAGGCTCATTACCTAATTAATTTATACCGGCATTTCGTTTCTACAACATTAAATCAAATGCCTGTTATTTCGGAAAAATTCCGTGAAAGAATTGAAAAATATATTACAAATTCAGAACTCCTGACCTCTCGCAAATTGTATTGTCGCGATTTTCCATTATTCATCGATAAGCGGTGAATGCTGTATTTCGAACCCGAAGGGTTGAATGTAAATAACCCCCAACGAAGCGATTGGGGGCAGGTGAGAACTTCTATCCATAACCTGAAAGGTTGAACGGAAAATATCCATACACTTGCTGTTCTGGCTTTCGTCATGTGGATATCTTCGTCGCATTCGCCGTGTCCCCCAATCGCTTCGCTTCATTGGGGGTTATTCACATTCAATCCTTCGGATTGTATTGACGCATATACTGCCGGGATACTGGAATGATATACGATGCAGGTACTGGAAGCGCACGCATTCCAGGCTGAAGAACATACGCATTCCAGGCTGAAGAACACATGCATTTCAGGCTGGGGAACACGCGCATTCCAGACTGGAGAACGATAGTGGTAAAATGAGCTTTTTTGGACACTCTCTACAAAAAAACCTGTCTGCATACATAATAAACAGACAGGCTTTTGTATTTTAGAACTGCAATTTTCAAGCCGGTGTTACCGTAAAATCCGATTTTATCTCGTGCACATCCTTCAAGAGCGTGCCTCTACTTTTTGCCGAGGACTGTGTCCGTATAACAATCGTATATTCCGTTGCCGGAAGCGAGGGCACAAGTACCTTGAGCAGTTTTGGCTCATTCTTGTCCAAAGCATGTGAAAACTGGGCATTCAAAACAACCGGAAGTTCTTGCGCAAAAAGAGAACTCCACATAAAAGCCATTAAAATGGCTGCAAAAACGAACTTTTTCATAACTCTTTATAACTTTATAGGTTCTACCGTTATTTGTGTGGAAGTAATAAAATCAGGAATATAACAGAATGGCATAAGGAAAAAATTCCGACAACCCTGTTCGCTTGGAAAAGCATATAACATTGTGGAATCAAAAATCCCGTCAGGGATGAAATATTGGTAGAAATCAATTCATTGTCCAGCAAAATCCCGTTAGGGATGACACGCGGTATCTTCGTTTTTACATTTCATCCCTGACGGGATTCTTACCGATTTTCGACTGTTTTCTACCGATATTTCATCCCTGACGGGATTTTTTGTCGCATCAATAATCTGCTTCATAT
>JAIRZR010000170.1 GCA_031267155.1 Prevotellaceae bacterium
AAAGAAAGCCAAAAAGATAAAAACGCTTTGTCTGCGGCTGGTATACTGCAGAGACGAACAGGGTAGAAAATACAGGTTTATCACAAATAATTGGGAAATATCCGATGAAGAAGTAGCCCCTGTGTATAAATGTCGCTGGTCGATAGAAACGACATTCAGGAAGTTAAAACAGAATTTTCAGTTGACATACTTCTATTCGGATACTGAAAACGGCATAAAGACACAGGTTTGGTGTACATTGATCGCATATCTGCTTTTGCAGGTCATTCAAACGGACATGGAAAGCCGGAAGGCGTTTTCAACGATAACGGCACTGCTTCGGATACATTTGACCGGTCATCTGGATTTAAAATGAAAACTCAACATGGTGGGCGAATTCAAGCAATGCTTTGTCCAGTATTATTCCCTGGCCCGATCCGACATACGAAGTTAAACCGGTATATTTTACTATTGATATGGTAAGGCCGGCCTCTTACAGCCGGCTTAGATACTGGATGAGATCCCGGTCGCCTTATTATTCGGCAGGTACAATGGCAAGTTTTGAATTATGGGGAACTAATGAACCTAAAGCATTAAATACCATTGGTGACGGAAGTCAGGCGGATAATCTGAAATACTGGACGACATGGCCGGAAGTCGGAGGTACGGACGAGTGGAAAAACGATTGGGTAAAACTGGCGGATTGTGTGATACAGTTTCCTTCCGGCGCTAATCCTTATATAACAAATCCTGTCTTAACACAGGAAGACCTGGATTTTATTGCTGCAGGATTTGAATTTGATATTGATCCGGTACATACAAGCGAACCGTTCAGATATCTTCGATTTGCGATCAGGTCAATGAATCATACCGGAACACAAATACAAATTACCGAACTTAAATTCTGGGGCGCATACGCCGATTAAAGAGTATTGTTAGTTAAAATATTATTATATTTGCATCGGGAATCTTCGCTCCGCTCCGCACAGGCATGTTGGCAAGGCGGACGAAGACCGGTGCAGATACAAAAAAAGTATCAATCAAAAAATGAAATATATATGAAAGAAATGATGAAAGAAATGCATATTCTTAATATTGCATTCATGATTTTGGTAGCATGTGCTGTATCTTCTCCTGCGAGCGCCGGTGGCGGTTTTAAACAGGCGAAGCATAAGGACGGTACTGTTACATGGGTAAGCGGATCCGGCCTGAAACTGTATATCAAGCCTCCCGTTTTAAAGGGGAAGTCTGATGTATCCGCCAAATTGACGTCTCATGCGGTAACGCAGGATTTTTCAGTCAGTAACTATCTGGTTGTGGTAGAGACGGACAGGCAACAGTTTACGGGATACTGTCGTGTTAAACTGGAATTGCCGAAAAGCGACAAAGGCAATTTGATGATCTGTGACCTTGATCTGGAATTTGACACGCCGGTATCATCCGATCTGACGGTGGAATTTGCGGTGGAAGCCCAAAATGCAACAGCCTCTCAGATTACATTGCCCGAAATGCGCGGCAAAGTGAAGCCGTACGGTTTGGATGAAAACGGTTCGAAAGCGGCTTATTTCCTGATGGGTGCCGGCTCTGCCGGCGAAGGAGAAAAACTTGCCCTGCCTGCCGTGAACGTTCATTTCGGCAAATCGCAACTGGCCGTTGCAACCGATCCGTATTTCGGCGTGAATTTCATCGCCCGGGCGAAGGAAGTAAAGTTGTCATATACCTATACGGCGTCCAAAGTTCTGTTGAAATCGGAGCGGCGAAAATTTGCTTTCCTGTTTCATGACAGGGAGGTGGACGGTATGCTTTCCAATTTCTACCATACCGTTCCGGACATCAAGCCCGGGGAGGCATGGATGCACGAAATCCATTTGAATTATTTCGACTATTTTTCCAAAAACGGTGAAGGATGGTACATAAATATCGCAAAACTGGCCGAACTGATTCCGAAAGAATACAGGAAACATACGATAGTAACCATTCACGGATGGTACGACTATATAGGCCGATATTCTTATAACCGGGAGACGAAAAAACTTGCCGGCGAATGGAAGATTGTGGAGACAGACAAATGTGCCCCCGACGGAAACCGGAGGGAATACACCATGACCCTGGCGGATATGCACAAACGTATCCGTTATGCAAAGGATTTGGGGTTTCGTGTTGCATTTTACTACGGGGACGGGCTTGGCTATGATTCCGGTTTGCCTGAATTTAAACAGGAATGGGTTGTGATAAACGAAAAAGGTGGACGTTATACTACGTGGCGTCCGGGCTGCTCCATTGGACAAACATATGTGGCAAACCCTTCCTGTCCGGAAGTAAAACAGATATTTATAAATGTTTTACGGTCTCAAATCGAAGAATTCGGCAGGGAAGTGGACGCCTTTGTGTGGGACGAAACGTTTTATATGCCTGTCGGAGTGGTTACGAAAGCAGGAGACGATTACACTTATGCCGATCGGGAATACATGTATCTGAATGCCGAATTGACAAAACTTGTCCAGTCATGGCAAAAAAACAATCCCGATCTTGTCTTTCTCACTTCGGACTGCCTGGGAATTTCGGCTCAGATGAGGATCGGCGATGCTCATACAGCCCTGGTGTCGCATGGCACTTACGAAGACACAAGGAATGATCCGGATCTTTGGCCTGTGCAAATGTTGAACAATTATCGAAACTGTTTGATGAGTTGCCTCTGGACCCCTGTCAGCTTGGCGAATCGCAATAAAATTGCCGCCGAATACGGTATCGCTCAAGCTTTGTCGGACGGACACGGCGATTTTGTGGGACCTGTCGACATGAAACCGGAAATGCTTACCGAGGTGATTGATCGCTTCCTGAAAAACGTAAAAGACAAAAAGCAGAGAACAAAGTATCTGAAGGATAATTAAACATTCGCTTGCATAAGTAAAAGCAAATAATTAATTGATATGATATGAAATATACATTGTTTATTATCTGGCTGTTTTTCATGGCAGCATGTTCCTCTTCTTCCAAAATTACGGTAGATAGAGATGAGATACCGGACTGGGGATTAGGCCCTTTTGTCAGGGATACCCTTGCGCCGCTATTGGGAAGTGACACCGCTTCCGTGTTTTACTGTCCCGTCACCGGGAAGGTCATCCCCTGGGAAGACAAGAGTTTGCTGTGTGCGTCGGCGGCAGTAAAAGACGGGAAAGTTTTTATCCATTACCGCTGTGAAGA
>JAIRZR010000235.1 GCA_031267155.1 Prevotellaceae bacterium
CGCAACGGATGTTTACGTTTGCGGGTGTCGCCAATTATTTGCAGTACTGCTCCGTATTGGCTGTCGGTTAAATTTGTCGAATAATTTGTCACCGTTCTTTATATTTTGATATTCACAAAAATACGATATATTTTACATATAAACAACTTATAGCCAATATTTTATTCTAATTTTAAACAGTTTCTTAAAATGTCAGGGATCAATGTAAGTCACAGGATTACAGGCGATGCCTTAAAATCAAAAGGATTAGCCGGAAGCGTTATGAGGGTAAAAGCCATGAAGATAGGCACGCTCAATTCGAATATATTCATAAAAAAGCAAATAAATATATATCGTAAGATCAGCCTGTTATCTCAGCAGATGCAAAAAAGCGGGAACTCGCGGGAAATTTCATGAATAACGGAGACTGTTTTTTCATCTCGGAAAACGGCTTGAAAAGCCGGATTTTCATAATCGCAGGTCTTTTAGAGTTAAAAGTTAAGAACCAAAAAACTAAGAGTACTGGCGCGCATTAGCTAACTTTCAACTCTAAACTTTTAGTTCTTAACTCTAAAAGTCCTGCCTTGCAGGCAGTGGTCGGAAGGCGATTATTTCCCGCAGGTCGCGACCTGCGGTTATGAAAATAAAGTCCTTCGGGCTATCATGCCTCAAGAAATTTTGAACGAATATTTTTTGAAACAATACCCGGATTTTTAACACCCCACCCGTTAGGGCTTGAATCAACCACAGGTTGAATGTGGCGACTGGTTTGTAATCCGGAATTAAATCCTGATGATGCTTCAAGAGGATACTATTTAGGGGTGCAACTGTTAAACTTTCTGGCTCCCGACAACGGTCAAGTGACAAAACAGGTTCCTGTTTCACTGGATATAAACGACAGGGCAGTAGAGAATGGCATTAGCTCCTACAAAGCCATCCTGAAACAGACGAAAGATGCGCTTAACATATCGAATGATAATAATTCTGACCATATCATTATTCTTGGCGGCGATTGTTCTGCAAGTGTTCTTCCGTTCACCTGGCTGGCTTCTAAATATCCCGATGATCTGGCTGTTATATGGATAGATGCACATCCTGATATTATACTTCACGCGGCGTAATTTTGTGATATGTTCACCTGCTCAAAAAGTTGAAAATTCAAAGATAAAAGTTTGATCAATTTGTGCTGATAAGTATCGTTAATGTTATTAAAAAAACCATTTACTGCAAGATGAAATCTTGCTGGAGAATCGTAATATTTGGCATATAAAATTTGCTTTTTGGTAAATTCCCACAGCCTTTCTATAATATTAAGATTTGGAGAATATGGCGGTAGAAATAACAAAGTGATTTCCAATTCTTCGGCTTTGCTCTTAACAGCTTTGCAATGCTGGTATCTGGCATTGTCCAGGACTAAAACGACAGGCTTGAATGCGTATTTTTCTTTCAGTTGAACAAGAAATTCCATGACAGTTTCCGCTGTAATGTAACTGGTATTTATAAGCGTGGTAACTTCTTTGCTGACAGCGTTAACAGCGCCAGGCACATTGATACGGTTGCGTCCGTGAGAAGTTTTTAAAAATATTCTCACCTGCGACCAGACCATGCATAAAAATGCTGAGAGAATAAAATGTGCAGCATCACAAAACAGTAACTCAATCTCGCCTTTTTCTGCCTGTTCAATGACCGGATTTAATTCTTTTTCAAGAAACTGTTTTTGTTTCTCCGTATCGGCTTTACCGGGAATGGCGGCAAGTTTACGAGATTGAAAACCGTGTCTGTGCAAAAAGGCTCTGACTTGCGTGGGCTTCCTTTCAATGCCTGTCAATTTCTTTATTCTGCTTATGGCTGCAGAAATACTGCAGACAGGATTTTTCTCTAAATCTGCAATGATTGAATCTTTACATGATTCCAATTGACTGCCTTTACGATGATAACGGCTTCGATAAAGCCCTTCAATTCCGTTTTCTTCATATATTTTTACTTTTCTTTTTTTTCTTTTTATAAAGTGGACGGAACTTTACTGTTGCACAAAAGTGAAAAATCTTACAGTGATGGTAGCTGCGCAGTTCCGGTAGAGTGCAGTTTCTGTCCCGAACTGCGCCTGCGGCTTGTTAGAGGTTATCAAAATTTGACGCCTTACGGCGTCAGTTCATAATGCAAAAGATTATCCCGCGCACAGTATAATTTCAATCAAAATATTTTCCCGACTACTGTAATAAATGCCATCCCGTGTTTATTTTCGGAGACCAGCAAAATATTCCGGGCGCATGGTATTGGCGGATTCTTTGAGTTAAGGCAATCGAGGGCAAGCCAGAATCCACAGGCTGCACATGTTGGGAAATCTCCAAAATAATTTGTGTACTGTATTTGCGGAATGTCGTCAGGAAAAAATCCATTACTGTGAAGCGTAAATATGTAATCAATAGAGTATCTTACCGACAAATCGTTGACAGTTTCCGGCATATCCCTTCCCGGTATGGAAGCGAAATACCTGATTTCAGCGATGCCGTTTTCCTCCTCTTTCGACAAAATAAAACAGGCTCCACCCTCGCCGTAAAGGGGTTCCGGTTTGCCGAATTTCGATATCCTGTTAAGAATATCAAGCAACTGTGGCGTCAATTCATCACATGCGCCAAGCAGTATATTTCGGGAATCGCTGTCCTGCAGGCAGAGTATGGCATTGTCCATAGCCAGCTCGAAAGGCAGGCGATTATCGCTTATTGTGCTGTTGAAGGATTTGTTTTTGAGATAGATTGCTGTCTGTGCCGCTATCGTATTGTGAGTTGACTGTATGAATACCGCCGGATTCACCGGCAGTTCCTTCTGATCGAACAGGCGTTCAAGAAACCTGTAAGTACTGTCGATACAGCCCCATCCCGTGGCGAAAATAATAGCGTCAAGCCTCGCATCCACATCCCGCAGGGAATTGAGCGCCGTACACAAACCGAATTTCTGCACCCTGTTCATCCTGCGGAGAAAAGCGGGGTCGATAATATCCCTGTAATCGGGTTCCATGCACCGGTACAGACCGTTTTCCGGACTGCGGATACTCTCAGCCCATGCAGGACTGGCAAATGTATCCTGCGCCGATATGCAGGAACATGAACGTATGTATATCCTGTCTTTCATCATGAGGATTAAATTTTTGCAAAAAGTAAACAGCTGCAGTTTCCTCCAAAGCCGAAAGAATTGGACAGGACATAGCGTATCCTGTGCGCTTCCGGTTTCAAAACGGGAACTGTTCCCGGGTTCATCGGTTCTGTAAAGTTCAGGTTAGGAAAAACTTTCTGCTCCCTTATCGCCAAAACGGAAAAAACCGCTTCGATTCCCCCGCTTGCGCCCAAAGTATGTCCGGTGTACGGTTTTGTGGAACTTGACAGGGGGTACTTCTCTCCGAAAAGTCTCAATATAGCAGCGCTTTCCGCCATATCGTTGTTTTCTGTTCCCGTTCCGTGAAGATTGATGTAATCAATCTCTCCGGTCGAAAGCCCGACCCTGTCCAGTGTCTGTTTCATAGCGAGGTATGGACCTTCCCCCTCGCCGGATAAAGCCGTTGCATGAAAAGCGTCATTGACGTTTGCATACGATTTCAACTCGCAAAGCGGCGATATTCCATGCTTTTCGACAAAATCTTCGGAAATGAGAAGCAAATACCCCGCCCCTTCGCCGAGATTAAGCCCCGATCTGTTTAAATCCATGGGTTTACAGCGGTCGTCATCAAGAATCATCAACGAGCGGAATCCGTTTAAAGTAAAGCGGCACAGGGAATCGCTGCCTCCGGCAATTACCGCGTCCAACTGTCCGGACTTGATTTTCTGCGCTCCGAGCATGATTGCGTTGGCAGCCGAGGAACATGCTGTGTTTATCGTTGAAATATAGCTTAATTCGGGAAGACAGTATGCGATTGACGAAGTCGCCGAACCGCAGGTATGATAAATGATATCCCCGATTTTAGCCGTCCCGGTACGGGAAATATATTTCCCGAAAAAACTCTCGCTCCTCTCCATTCCTCCAACAGTCGTTCCGGATATGAACCCCAGGCGGCACGGCATGTACAGTTTTTTCAAACACCCGTTTACCGCATGGAGGGAAAGGAGCGAAGTTCTTGACAGTTTTGTCTTCGCATCAAGCATCGAACACAATTCTTCGTTCGACAAATCCACACGACCAACATAATAGTCGGTATCGGGATCGATGTATGACGATTTGAAACACAATCCGTGTTGCATGTCAAGCAGCCGGCACAGATTGCTTTCCACATCGGCGCCCAGTGCGGAAACTATCCCTGTATCGGCGACAAATACCCTCATTCTGATTTCGTTTCAGTCTTTTCCATAATATATTCCGCCATTGTCCGGATGCTTCTGAAAACCTGTTTTCCCTCTTCGGCAGATTTCACTTTTATCCCGTAATCCTGCTGAAGCAACACAATCAGTTCCAGAGCGTCTATACTGTCAAGCCCCAAACCGGAATTAAACAGCGGCTCGTCCGGATTTATCTGTTCGCCGGAAATCTGCAAATTCAAATGCTCAACAAGCTTAGTTTTAAGCTCCTCAATCAATTTATCCATAATATTTTTTCTGTCTTAATAATCATATTCACGATTGCAAAAGTAATACAAATATGTCAAAACCGTAAAAGTGTACGGCAAAAATCCGCATTTCAATTCCCCGTAGGAGATGAATATCAATAGAATAAGTGTTTATCTTCCGCCACAAGCCTTTTAAGGCTTGCACGCGATAGTAGAACCGAATTGTTTTTTACAGTGACTATCGACCGAAATACAAACCAGTCGTCATGCTCAAGCCCTAAGGGCCCTAAGGGTGGGTGGCAAAAATCAGGATAATTGTCAACAGGACACTAATATCAATAGAAAACCGTTCAGAATATTTTATTCTGTTTTAAGTGTAGCAAGGAAAATAACAGGATTCGCGTCTTCTTCGGCAGAATCCAGATAATCTTTTATCGCCTGATGTTTTTCCTTATTTTTTACTTCAATTGTCCTGTAATAAGGATGTGACATCAAACTTTTCAATCGCTCCGGAGTTATATGATCAAACAGAATATTATCACAGGCATAACCACTGGGCCAGAATGGAATACTGCCGTCAATATCATTGTGAAAACCCCAATCGTTAAAGTCCAGATTAAATATGATATTCCTGCTTTTACCTGTTGTTTTGTCGTACAAAATTCTTCGGGCATGACGTTTTTCTCTTAATCCTCCATTAACAAATAAAAATCTGTCAGTTTCCTTTATGCTGTATATATCATATTTCTCTCCTGACGATTTGCCATAGGCATTATATTTCCCGGAATGCAGTTTATATGCCGGTATCTTTTCCAATTTTCTATCCATGTAAAAAACTGTTTCATCATCAACATTTGGATCCAGAACATGGAAAATTCCATCTTTTAAATATGTACAGACTCTTCTATAATTTTCGTCTATCTGTTCCGATCTCAGAGGTAATTTCATCTTTTCGTGCCACAACATGTCGATATTTTCAAAATCAAGACTTAATGTCTGTATATGATAAAATTCTTTCAAATCTTCGCGTTCCGGTAATCCATAATAGTAAATCAGGAGCGAATCATTAAAATTTTTCATACTGCGAATATCGTAACTGTCATGTTTTTTTACACGAAGACATTTACCCGTATGCAAATCATAGCATAAAGTTGCATTTAAGCCAATGTCCCAAATAAAAAGTTCATCATTTACCAAAACCGATAAAAAAGGAGATAAATATTCACCCGGTCCCTGCCCTCTATTTCCGATTTTACGGATAAACTTGCCCGTTTTATCAAAAAGCAATATCTGTCTGGGAGTTCTATCTACAATTACTATGTAATCCTTAGAAAAATGTATTCCAAGAATAGTATTTCCGATAAGACATTCATCAGTAGTTTCAAGTGGAATAAACGTAATATCTTCAAATACTTCGCTAAGCATCATTGTTGTACCTTCATCTTCTATACCTTCGACAATATCTATCACCGGTAATGATACATACGTTTGCTGTTTCCGCTTACATCCCGAAAGTATAAACAATACAAATATTAAAAGTATATGCAGTTTATATCTTTTATATTCCATATTTTTCGTATTTTAAATCTTTTATTGTTGATACTGCTTTCATTCAAGGCCTGCGCTAATTTGTATATTTCTGCAGCTGTCCGGAAACAGTTTCCTGCTTCAAAACAGACCTCTTTAAAATCGTATATACGTTTTGATGAAAACGTATATACGATTTACTAAAAAGGTATATACGTTTTTAGTAAAAGGTATATACCTTTTTATCGAAACGCTTATACCTTTTCAAACTTCAGATTATTCTGCATTTCCTTAAGGTCAATTCCCGGGCGGAAAACCACCTTGCTGCCTTTGATTAAGGAAGCATTGAATTTCTCTTCGGTTTCTGCGCCGGCACTGTTGATGCTTACCTGAAACGCACCGAAATCGCCCAGACGGACAATTTTACCTTCGGCAAGGCTTTCTGTAAGCACTTCTGTAAGCGCTATGAGTACCGCATGCGTGTCGGCAGGGCTAACGGTACATCGCACTGCAATTTTCTTGCCCAATGCACGTAATTTTTCGTCGCCAGTGCTTTTTGCATTGGCATACCATTTCTTTGGTTGCGAGGGATCTAATGGATTTCCTTTTTCGCTTACGGTGTATTTTACTGACATAACTTTAGTTTTTTTAAAAATGAAACTTTAATAATTGAGTGCAAAAGTAAGGTATTACATTGAAAGCGCCAAATTTTTTCCATAACATTTTGCTGAAAAAAAGCAAAAAAAATCAAAAAAATCTGTATTCGAGTGTAAAATAAAGGTTTATAGAATGTTTGAAAAAGTAAAAAAATCAAAAAAACAGATTCAGAAACCTTGTCCGGCATAGTCTTAGGACATGTATTCAAAGAAAAAAACCGTATTTTTGAGGAAAATACGGGTTTGAAGAAAAAATCAAAATTCATTCAATTATATAACATCCTTGTTTTTTAGGCTGTTCAGGAACAGCTTATTCGACTGCAGCCTGTTAATTCTGCTCCATTCTCTTATTTTATCATACAAATTTGACGTTATCAATTGAAGGATTTTCTTTGAAGAACACCATTTGACCGCATCCAGTTCGTCGTCATCTTTAATATATGCTTCACCTGTCACATATTCATTCAGCCAATAATGAAGTTGAACTGGAAAATCAGGGTGATTCCTTTCTCCAAATTTCATTAATGGTTTACAAACAACCCCTGTTTCCTCAAATGTTTCTCTAATAGATGCTGAATCATCAGATTCATTTTTTTCTACTCCTCCTGAAGGAAATTGCCAATGCAGATTACCTTCTTTTTCCCGTCTTCTTACAAGAAGGTATCTGTTATCTTTTTTTACTACCGATACTGCTATTTTTTTTCATCATCTTATTTATTTTGAGTTAATTAATAATTTTTTTACTGTTCTGTATCATGTCCTAATTTTTATCGGGACAAAGATATGCAAAATAATTATTCTCGAAGCTGTTATTTCCTGACTTCGACAATGCGTCACCCTAACGAAGTTTTTGCCAAAAAATTGTGTCAAACATGATGGCGATCGACTTATGTCGTGCAGTGAGCAGCATCGTTTTTGTCAGTGTTTCATTGCTGACAGGCAGACGAACTTTTATTGTTGAAATGGTTTTGGAAATGTTCAATACCTTATCAATACTCAAATTGATACTGTTTACTCCTGAAATTCGCTCCAATTCCTTATAAACTCTGTATGCCGCAAAACAGATGCAGACGTGAGCTTCAATGCGTTTTTCAGTAAAATGAAAATGAAACA
>JAIRZR010000306.1 GCA_031267155.1 Prevotellaceae bacterium
ATGCAGAGTTCTTAGATAAAATGGGAGATACAGAAGCATCCTTTTCACTTCTAAAACAAACCGGGAATTACTATTCCGACCCCTATTTTTTACGGATTTTAGCCCTTGCATACGAAAACGCAGGTAATATTAATGAAGCAAAATACAAATTTGATCTGGCAGTTAATATGATTCCTGAGCAATTCAATGTCGCTTATGAACAAATACTTTTTTTACAACGTACAGGAGAGAAACAGAAAGCTTATGAATTGGCTTTGAAATTATATAATAAGCCTGTAAAATCAACTTTCTATGCAGACCCCATTATTATTAAAGCTAAATTAAAAATGATGATTCAGTCCTGTCCAAAAGAAATACATCAAAAATAAAAGTTATAAATATGAAGAGAATCGTATTATTACTGATTTTATTGGCAGTTCTTGCCGCTTGCAACAAGGAGGATGATATTGACATTTCTCCTGCGCGAACAATTATTGCTTATATGGCGGCAGATAATGATCTGTCGGGTGATGCCCTTGTCGATTTGGAGGAGATGAAGCGAAGTTATAAGGAAACCGGAGTCAATCTGATTGTCCTGATGGATGTGGCCAATAAAGATCCGTATCTGTTAAGAATAACCGAAGGTGGCAGTGAGACAATAAAGGTATATCCTGAATTTGATTCGGCAGATCCTGCGAACATGAACAACTTACTCAGAGAAATTATTGAAATGTATCCATCGGATGATTACGGCTTGATTCTCTGGTCGCACGGCACCTCATGGTTGCCGGCCGGTATGCAACTGAAATCCTTTGCGGCGGATGGCAACCGGCAAATGGATATTCCCGAACTGACCGAAGCATTGCCTTTACGGTTCAGCTTTATTCTCTTTGATGCCTGCCTGATGGGGTCGGTAGAGGTCGCTTACGAACTGAAAGACAGGGCGGATTATATCATCGCGTCGTCCGGCGAAACTATTTATGAGGGTTTTCCCTACGATTTGATTATTCCCGAACTCATCAAGCAACAACCGGATTTCAGGAAAGTTGCGGAAAACTATTTCATGTATTATAATGGGCAGGAGAATGAATTATACCGTTCGGCCACGATATCCGTAGTGAACACCCGTGAGCTGGAAGCGCTGGCGGCAGTAACGGCACAGGCTATCGCAGGGCAAGCGTTTGATATGACAACCTTCGACCGTCGGTCGGTACAGCGTTTGGATGTATATGCCGAGCAATATACATTCGATTTCATGGATTTTGTCAACAAAGCATTTCCCGAAACGGATAAAACCGCCCTGACGGAACATCTGAATAAGGCCATACTGTACAAAGCGCATACGGATGGATTTATTGGGATGTATGATATAGACACCTTCTGCGGGTTAAGTTGCTATATTCCACACCCGTCCCGGGATGATTTGAACAGTTATTACCTGTATCTTAACTGGAGCCAAGCATCAGGTTTTATGAATCTTTTCGATAACAAGGATAAAGAAATAACCGTTCCGGCGTCGGAAAGCCGGACGAATGTCGAATCCATTAACAAAATACAATCAAGGCAGGACAATCTTTCGGAACAGCGTATTCCGAAAGACCTCCTGCCTCCGTGAGGATGTCCGGATGAATTGTTTTTCTCATTATGCTTTGAGGGAAAGACAGGGATGGACGGAAACAGTCGAAGCAAATACACCGAGGTTAAACTAAAAAAACAAATATAAAATGAAGTATAGACTTATAAAGCGGAAAAATCCGCAAGACTGGCAAAGTCCGGCAAAGTGGTTTGCCACGCCTGTAAATGACGGCAAGGTAACGCAGCAGGATGTGTCGGCTGACATCGTCAACCTGTCGTCGCTTGCACGCGGTGATGTGGGAAACGTGATCAACAGCGTGATCGACACGGTACCCAAGTATCTGGTGATGGGCAAGAGTGTGAATCTGGGTGAACTGGGCACCTTCCGTGTTTCGTTCACAAGCGCAGGCGTGGAAGACCCGAAAGATTTCAACGTTGATAAAATTTCAGGCGTTCGCGTTGTGTTCACACCAAGTACGGAACTGAGAAAGAAACTCGATGGTATCCGCTTCGAAAAAGGCGAATGATACCTTCAAAAATCACATACGTATGTAGTGGAAATTACATACTCTGTAGTGCACCATTACATACTCTGTAATGCACCATTACATACTCTGTAAATTTTGCTACATACGTATGTAATAAACGTAAACTATAAATGATTCTATTTCAATAATTTGTGAAGATATAAATATTTATCCAAACTATTAAATTTTTAATCGTATGATGAAAAAGAAAAACAAAACAAGTATGTCGCGGCTGAGGCAATGGAAAACGATTGTCGCAGGCTGCATGTTATTGACATTCGGACTGCCGGAAACGGTACGGTCCGAAACAGTGAACGGAACGGTTAACGGTATGCAGCAAACGAAAGGGAACACAATTACCGGTATCGTTCTGGACGAAAACGGAGAGCCGGTTCCCGGCGCTACGATTATCGTCAAAGGAACTACGCGCGGTGTGATCACCGATATGGACGGTACGTTTGCCATTCAGGCAACACCCGAAAACCTGCTGGAAATATCCTATCTGGGCTATCAGAAGCTTACGGTGACGGTGGGTGAACAAACCCGTATCAATGTGACGCTTGCCCCCAACGTAAATGAGCTGGACGAAGTGACGGTTGTCGCTTTCGGCATGCAGAAGAAGGAGAGCGTGGTAGCCTCAATTACCACCGTCAATCCGGCGGAACTGAAGGTGCCTTCGAGCAACCTGACCACGGCGTTTGCCGGAAATATGGCGGGAATCATTGCCTATCAGCGAAGCGGAGAACCCGGAAGGGACAATGCCGACTTCTTTGTGCGCGGTATCACCACCTTCGGGAACAACAACAACCCCCTGATACTGATTGACGGAATCGAGCTGACCACCACCGACCTGGCGAATCTGCAGCCCGACGACATCGCAAGCTTCTCAATCATGAAGGACGCTACGGCGACTGCCCTCTACGGAGCGCGCGGAGCAAACGGCGTCATTCTGGTTACGACAAAGCAGGGAGCGGTTGGCCCGGCGAAAATCTCGCTGCGTATAGAGAACTCAGTCTCCGCGCCTACCCGCAATGTGGAGTTTGCCGACCCCGTTACCTTCATGAGACTGAGTAACGAATCCGTGCTTACCCGCGACCCGCTGGCTACGCTGGACTATTCGCAGGAGAAAATCGACAACACCGCAGCAGGGAGAAATCCCCTGATATATCCCGCAAACGACTGGCGCAGCCTGCTGTTCAAGGACTATACCATGAACCAGAGGGTAAACCTGAGCGTGAGCGGAGGCGGCGGCGTTGCACGATACTATGTGGCGGGATCGTTCAGCAAAGACAACGGAATACTGAATGTGGACAAACGCAACAATTTCAACAACAACATCGACCTCAAGAAATACAGTCTTAGAGCGAATGTTAACATTGACATCACCAATAGCACGGAACTGATTGTGCGACTGAGCGGAAATTTCGACGAATACACCGGCCCGCCGGATCCCAATACGGATAACAACACCCCTGTCGGTACCGAAATCTACAACATGATGGTACGCTCGAATCCCGTCCGCTTTCCCGCATACTTTCCCATCGATGAGGATCATCAGTATGTCAAGCACATCATGTTCGGCAATTACGGTACCATGCAGACCCTGTACAGGAATCCATATGCCGAAATGGTCAGGGGATACATGAACGATTCAAGGTCGCAGATGCTGGCACAGCTCGAACTGAAACAGAATCTCGACTTCATTACCGAAGGACTGAACATCAGGACGCTGCTGAACATCTCTCGCACAGGCTCGTTTTCGGTAAGCAGAAAATACGATCCGTTCTGGTATCAGGTGGAATCCTACGACAGGATTACGGACAAATACAGGCTGGTACGCCTCAATCCCGATTCGGGATTCGGAGCAGGCACCGAATATCTGGATCTTGCCGAAAGCCCGAAATCCCTGGAGTCCTCGCTCTATTCCGAAACCGTGCTGAGCTATGCACGGGAGTTTGCCGACAGACACGCCCTTGGCGGAGTGCTGGTTTTGACTGCAAGGGAGCATCTCACAGCCAATGCCGGAAGCCTGCAACTGTCCCTGCCCTCGCGAAATGCCGGCCTGTCGGGACGTGCCACATATTCCTTCGACAGCCGCTACTTTACCGAATTTAATTTCGGATACAACGGCTCCGAACGTTTTGCCGCAAACCACCGCTACGGATTCTTCCCCTCGGCGGGCGTTGCATGGAACATTGCAAACGAAGCGTTCTGGGAACCTTTCAAAGAGACGGTATCCAACCTGAAACTGCGCTATTCCTACGGTCTGGTCGGGAACGACAGGATTGGAGACAGGAACGACAGATTCTTCTATCTCTCGCAGGTTAACATGACCGATGGCGCCAAAGCCGCAATTTTCGGAAGGGAAATAATAAACCTTTCAGGCGCCACCGGAATTACCGTTTCGAAGTATGCCAACGACGAAATCACATGGGAAAGGTCCACCAAACAGAACTACGCCCTGGAAGTGAGCCTGTGGAACAAACTCGACATCATTGCCGAATACTTTACCGAATACCGGAACAATATTCTGATGACGCGCGAATTTATACCCTCAACCATGGGCCTCTCGGCTGCCGTCAGGGCAAATGTCGGAGAATCTTCGGGACAGGGAGTGGACATAAGCATGGACTACCAGCAGTCATGGAACAAAGACTTCTGGACTGCGGCACGGGCGAATTTCACCTACGCCACCAGCCGCTACGAAGTATTTGAGGAACCGGACTATGACGAGCCATGGCGCTCGCGCGTGGGGCTTTCGCTGAAGCAGAACTACGGGTATATCGCCGAAAGGCTGTTTATGGACGACGCCGAAGCCTACAATTCCGCCAGCCAGAATTTTGGAGTTGCAACCATGGGCGGCGACATTAAATATACCGACGTGAACCGCGACGGACAGATTACCCCCGCCGACATGGTGCCGATAGGCAATCCCACCGTGCCCGAAATGGTCTTCGGTTTCGGATTTTCATTCGGCTACAAAGGTTTTGACGCCTCATGCTTCTTTCAGGGAGCCGCCAACGAATCGTTCTGGATATCTACCGTTGACAATCCCAACGCCGGAACGATAAGCACCGCTCCCTTCCAGAACCAGACCCAGCTGCTGAAAGTCTATGCCGACAGCCACTGGTCGGAAGACAACCAGGACATGTACGCCACCTGGCCCCGGCTCAGTTCCACTCTACATCTTGGCAACGTACAGCCAAGCACATGGTTCATGCGCGACGGCTCCTTCGTCCGCCTGAAACAGGCTGAAATAGGCTATACCGTTCCGGGCAAGTGGCAGGAAAAACTGCACATGGGCAATTTCAGGGTATATGTAAGCGGAACAAATTTGCTGCTTTTCAGCAAATTCAAACTCTGGGATGCGGAAATGGCAGGCAACGGACTTGGATATCCAATCCAAAGGGTATTCAATGTCGGTCTGAACTTTTCATTCAATTAATATATGTCGAACTTTTTAAATGATATTGAAATGTTATACAATAAACTCAATAAGGTCAGAAAAATAATATGCATAACGATATGCGTGCTTCTGACAGGCTCATGTTCCAACTTTCTGGATGTAGTACCGGACGACGGTATTGCCAGACTGGAAAATGCTTTCGCCATGAGGCAGGAAGCGAGAAGATACCTCTATACCTGCTATTCCTACATGCCGCTCGACGGATCTCTGTTAAACGACCCCGCCATACTTTCGGGCGACGAATACTGGTCGGTGTTCGATGTTACCTCAATGCCGTACAACGACAATGCCTTCCGCATTGCAAGAGGGCTTCAGAACGCCACCTCGCCGCTGGTGGGGCAGTACTGGGAAAGCATGTATAAGGCGATACGCGACTGTAACATCTTTCTGGAAAATGTGGGTACCGTACCCGATTTGCTTGAGTGGGAGAGAATACAGTGGATAGCCGAGGTCAAGTTCCTGAAGGCATACTACCATTTCTATCTGGTACGGCTGTATGGACCGATTCCAGTTGTCAGGGAAAACATTCCCATCACCGCCAGTCCCGATGAAGTGAAGGTGTCGCGCAACACGGTGGACGAATGTTTCGACTATATTGTTGAGCTTCTGGACGAGGCGCTGCCCGATCTTCCGCCGATAATCGTAGATCCGGCGGAGGAACTTGGACGCACCACACAGTCCATCGCCGCGGCATTGAAGGCAAAGGTACTTGTTACCGCCGCCAGCCCCCTGTTCAACAACAACAGCGACCAGACCACTTTGGTCAATAGGGACGGGACAAAACTCTTCCCGACCGGTCTTGATCCCGATGCCGTCAAGGCAAAATGGGATTCGGCTGTAGTCGCCTGCCGCAGGGCAATAGAAATCTGTCATGCCGCCGACCATGCCCTGCATCAGTATCAGACTCTTTCGACCCTTTCGGATACAATAAAAAGACAGCTGACTGTCAGGACCGGGTTTACCGAAAAATGGAACAGCGGAATAATCTGGTCAAATTCACAGACGAGATTTATAACACAGACGCAGCAATGCGCCACTCCAAACCTTGACGCGGGACCGGGAAGGTTTCCCGATACATGGACCCTGTACGGAATTATAAATCCTGTCCTCAAGATTGCGGAAATGTACTATACCGACAATGGCGTTCCAATCGAGGAGGATAAAAACTGGCAGAATCTGGATCCCTTTGCGCTCAGAACGGGTACGGATGCCGAGGCTTACTATATTAAAAAGGACTATACCACCATTCAGCTGCATTTCGACAGAGAACAGCGATTCTACGCCTCGCTGGGTTTCGATGGCGGAATATGGTACGGGCAAAGAATCTATGGCAACAATCCGAATGAATATATGTATATATCATGCCGTATCGGAGGTATACATCAGAAAAGAATGACAAACGTGGGTCCCGTTACGGGATACTACTGGAAAAAGTGCATCCATTTCGAAAATGTACAGACAGCGCTCAATTCATACAGTATGACAATGTATCCCTGGCCCCTTATACGCCTGGCCGACCTGTATCTCCTGTACGCCGAAGCGATTAACGAAGCCGAAGGTCCAAACGGGGCAAACAGCGGCGAGATGTTCAGATACATCGACATGGTCAGGGAAAATGCAGGATTGAAAGGCGTTAAGGAATCATGGGATAATTATGCGCTTAGCCCGAAGTACAATAGCAAGGAAGGCATGCAGCAGATTATACGCCGCGAAAGGCTGATTGAACTCTCGCTCGAGGGACAGCGTTTCTGGGATTTGAGACGCTGGAAAACCGCACCCGAAGAATACGGCAAGGGAATCAAAGGCTATAAAATCCTCGAAAGCGATCCTGCCAAGTTCTATCAGCCTGTGCTTCTGTTCGATCAGAAATTTGCAATTAAGGATTATTTCTGGCCTATTCAGACCGGCGTGATTGAAAATAACCGGAACATTGTTCAAAACATAGGTTGGTAGGGAATTTTGAATTATTTAGGATTCTGAATTTAATGAGAAGAATAATTATGGATTTTATAAATTATAAAACAGTATGAAAAGAATAATATTTATGTTTGCAGCCCTGACATGCATTGTTTTGGGCTGTAGGGAAGAGGGACGGCTGGATCAGCTTGAAAGTTCGGCGCCGGCTCCGGGATCAGTTACGCTTAAGGGCACGCCCACAGGCACTCCCGGAGGCGTTGTGATTAAATACACTGTTCCCAACGACAAAAATCTGTTGGGAGTGAAGGCCGTTTACGACCGTAGCGGGCAAATCTGCGAAGCCAAGGCTTCGGTATATGCCGATTCCCTGGTTCTGGAAGGCTTTAACGATACAAAAACATACGATGTAAAGCTCTACAGCCTTGGACGCAACGGAAAACTGTCCGAGCCGCTTACGGTTCCCGTAACTCCCCTCGCTCCGCCATTCCGTACCATAAGTATGGACATGAAGGAAACCTTTGGAGGGGTATATGTATCGCTGTCCGAAAACTATACCAACTCAAGTTTTGCTTTGGTACTTTTGGCTGATACTCTTGGAAACGGCGAATGGACGGAATTGCAGACTTTCTACACGGATGCAAGCGAAATAACGGTATCGCGAAGAAGCCTGAATCCCAGACAGTATAATTTTGCCCTGTATGCGAGGGACAGATGGAACAACAGATCGGATACCCTGATTAAAGCCCTGACGCCTATACAGGAAGTAGAAATTCCGAAAGACAAATTTTCCAACCCGAGACTGCCCGGAGATACCTGGGAGGCATACGCTAATAATAACAATTACAGGTTCGAGCTAATGTGGGATAACGTTACCAACAGCGCTGGCGGCTTTTTTTCATCCAACAGCTCGGCTCCCATGCCTCAACATTTTACGATTAATCTTGGGCGGAAAGTGGTGCTAAGCCGTTTTCAGTTATTTCCCAGAAGTACGGAAATGTATGACGGCAGCGCTCCGCGTACATGGGAACTCTATGGTTCCGACGATCCCCCGCTGGACGGAAGCTGGGACAACTGGACTTTGCTGGGCAAATTCAGTCAGTTGAAACCTTCGGGATATGGCGACGGCTCCTCTGTGGGTACAATTACCGATGGAGACAGGGAATATTTTAGAGCAGGCGGCGAATATGAACTGCAAATCACCGATGAAACTCCAGATCCCTTCATCACCGTCAATTACATACGTATAAAAATAACCGCTACATTTGCCACTTACGGAACGGAGGCGAAAAATGCGGCGATGATTATAGGAGAACTGACATTTTTCGGACAGTTGATAGATGAATAATAAAAACAGTAGAGTATGAAAAAGATAATATATTTAATTATTTTGACGCTTGCAGTATTTTCTTCATGCAAGGACATGGATAACATGTACAGGGAATATGTCGTTCCCGACGGAATCGTCTATCCGCAAAGGACGGATTCGCTGAAAATCTATCCGGGACTGGAGCGCGTGAAACTGACCTGGCTCGGGGCAAAAGACCCGAAGGTGGTCAGGGCGACGGTTTACTGGAACAATTACACCGATTCGCTCGGCGTGAATATTCCAGCCGGCAGAGATACCGTATCTGTCATTATTGAGAATCTGGAGGAGGGCGTTTACACCTTCCATGTCAAAACGTTTGACGCGGACGGCAATGTCTCCATTCCTACCGAAGTGACAGGTACCGTGTATGGCGCAAACTATGCTTTGACATTAAGTCCGCGACCGGTGACAATAAATGCGTATTACGACAGGGCGGAACTGAACTGGGGCGCAATATCGAATACGGTAACAAAGGTCGCCATAAGATACGAATCTTCCTCAGGCAGCGTGATAGAAAGGAATATTCCTCTCGACGAAACGCTGACGCCCATTGCGGATTACAAGCCGGGCGGTGCAATATCGGTGATGACCTATCATACGCCGTCTCCGACAGCGCTTGATCCGGTAATTTTGACCAACGAAATGACCTTCCCCGATGTGTACGAACTGAACAAACAGGGCTGGTCGATAGTTGTGTCCGATTCGCTGTTGAGAGCCGATACTCCGGGTGGAATAGGAGCCATCGACGGCGACATAAACGTCATGTGGCACAGCAATCTGGATCTCTACTATCCCCACTGGCTCGAAATAGA
>JAIRZR010000322.1 GCA_031267155.1 Prevotellaceae bacterium
CCCCGAACTGCGCCTGCGGCTTGTTCGGGGTTATCCATATTTGACGCCTTACGGCGTCAGTCTGCAATGCACAAAACTGCCCCGCGCGTGGTATAGAACGAATATTTTTTTAATAATAACCGGATTTTTGATACCCCACCCAAAGGGTAGGGTGTTAAAAATGTTACATGCATTGAAAAATAATTGCATTCCATTTTATGAATTACAATAATGTCACGCCTTCGGCGTTTTGTAAGATTTGTGTTTGTTGTTTTGCTATAATAATAACATCCCTTCGGGATTTTTTATACAGATATACACAGGGTTATCCCCAAACTTCCCTGAAACACATCTACCCATGCTTCGAGGGCTTTAGCTCAATGTCGTCAAGTTAAGCCATAAGAAGCTCTGAAAGAGCGGTATCAATAGCACAGGGCAACGCCCTGTGTAGAAAATGCGCCCTCACTGTCAAGCCCCAACGGGGCGGAATCAGGTTTGTTTCATTTGATTACGCCCTTGCAGGGCTTAGCGTTTGTCGGGTATTTATTCCATAGGGCCTTGCCCTATGCTGTTGATTATCGGGCTTTCAGCCCTTAACTTGATGACATTGGGCTTTAGCTGTCGCGGCTCTGTAACCGTAACGCGCCGTGAGACACCGACTCGAAATTCATTTGTCGGATTTCTTTTTCAGTTTGATAAACCCCTGCCTGTGCAATTGTGAGATATACTTTGTGATACGGTATTCGTAATCTTCTTCGTTATCAAAATGTTCTGCCAGAATATTCACAATATCCAGCACGGTTCGATTTCCGTCTATCAGATTCCAGACAGCCGTACCGTGTTTTTCCAGACGGATACGGATCGTATCCGATTTGTTTTTGGGAACAAAATATTTCCTCATAAACTTACTCCTGAAACGGGGAAAAGCTATCACCGACAGTTCTTCCCCGTTTTCAGTTGTAATATGTTCGCTTATATGCGGAACAAGATCAAACAGGTTCATTTGCTTTTTTCAGCGGCGTTACCACAAGGAAATAAGCTGTAACAAATACAATCAGCAAGCCAATCAGATACGATGGATTATCAATCGGCAACATATCCTTAAAGAAGATTTTGAATACGGCAAACACTGCTATAATCAGACCCATCAACGCTTCGCCCGCAATCAGTCCCGAAGCCAGCAAAACGCCTGTGTTTTCTGTTACTGCCAGCTGTTTCCCGGTATATTTTCTGCGTGTCGCATACATGTCGAGGATGCCCTTTATCAAGCCGCCGACAAAAATAGCGCATACCGTTCCGAAAGGCAGGTACATTCCCACGAATATCAGCATTGAACTTTTAAGACCCATAAGTATAAATGCAAATCCCAAAACCATGCCTGAAATAATCAGTATCCATGTCATTTTTCCGCCAACGATTCCCTGTGCTAAAGCTGCCATCAGTCCTGCCTGCGGCGCCGACAGTTCCTTGCTTCCGAAACCGCTTCCGCCCATATTGATGTCGCCCTGATTGAGGAGAATCAATACCCCGAACATTACAAGGCTCGACAGAACAACTCCGATAATATTGCCAATCTGCATTTTCCATGGCGTGCCGCCAAGAATGTGTCCCGCTTTCAAATCCTGAAACATTTCGCCTCCAACAGCGGCGGCAACGCAGACAATCGCGGCAATTCCCAGTACGGCGGCAACCCCGTTTGTCCCTTTCACGCCCAGCGCTACAAGAATCAGCGCCGTAACAACCAGAGCCGTAAGCGTAAGCCCGCTGATCGGGTTATTACTCGAGCCAATAATTCCCACCAGATAGCCCGAAACGGCGGCAAAGAAAAACGCAAGGATAATCATCACGGTTGAGGCTACGATTGCCACCAGAACCGTTGTCTCGAAAATGAAATATGTGATTACAAAAGTAAGCACGGCAGAAGCGCAGATGCCTGCAAGTATCCATGCCGAATTGAGATCCTTTTCGGTACGCTCCACCGATTCGCCCGAACCCTGTGTTGCATGTTTAAGGTCTTTTACCGAACGTCTCAGACCCGTTCCCAGGCTTTTCCGCATCCGGTAGAGGGTAAAACAGGCGGCAACCAGCATCCCGCCGATGGCGATGATGCGGACAATTTCCTTCCACACAACGTTTGCCGCATTTTCCCAGGCAGCAAGCGAATTGACGTCAATATCGCTGTTGCCTGGCAGGGACGCGACAAACTGATTTCCGAGCAGCATCAGCAGGATCGGAACCATCAAGCCCCATGCCATTATCGAACCGCTGAAATTCAGAGCCGAAAGCCGTGGACCGATAATATATCCCACGCCCAGATATGCCGGGCTTATTTCGGGTCCGGTCATATTAAAACCGCCGTCCAGCTTGATTTTGGATACTGTATCCGCAACTCCGACTTTCACAAAGTGCGTCCATTCGACGGCGAAAAGCTTGAGCGCTCCGGCGATTTTTATCAGGGCGCCGGCAATCATCGCCGAAAAAAGAAATTTCGAACCTCCGGCGCTGCCCTGTCCCGTTTTGTGGATTTCGGCGGCAGCCATGCTCTCGGGAAAAGGGAGATCCCTGTCCTCGACCATCACTCTGCGGAGCAGCGCTACAAACAGCACTCCGAGCGTGCCTCCCGCGATAAGAATCAGCGAAGCCGTGATATAGCTCCCTGCCGAATTGAATTTTTCCGCGTCCCACACGCCCGAAATGAAAAATGCGGGAAGCGTAAAAATCGCGCCGGCGGCAACAGATTCGCCGATTGAACCGACTGTTCGCGTAAAATTTTCTTCCAGTATGCTTCCCTTGAAGAAACGCAATAGAGCCATGCCTATGACTGCTGCCGGATATGTCGCCGCGATTGTCATCCCCGCACGCAAGCCCAGATATGCATTGGCAGCGCCCAGCACAACCGCCAATACCAGGCCGATAAGCAATGCCCGGACGGTAAATTCCTTAATGTTTGTGTCCGACTGTACAAACGGAACAAATTTTCTGTCTTCTGTCATGTTTATAAATTATTTATTAATCATTTTATTAAAGTTCAGGATTGTTAATAGTCAATATACCCTCTAAAACTTATGGGATCTCTTCTGTAATCGTTTACCCGAAGCATCGTACTGCCGGATTTCGAAATATTGAAATGTAATTCCACATTATTTCCGACGTCTTTGGGCTTGATCACGATATCCCAGCCGTTCTTTTTTTGCTTCACCTCATACCTGTTATTCGTGCTTGTAAATTTGATTCCGGATTCATCGCTTGAGAAAATTGCAGTATGAGCTTCGCCAAAGTATGGCAAATATGCAACAACAGTATCCTGTGCGACTTTCACATCGTACGATGAACTCAGGGAAATAAACTTCCCCTTCATTGGCAATGCCGACTGGGCAATAAATACAAAAGACTTGCTGTCTATGCGTTTTCTGATGGAATCTTCCTTCGCCTCATCTTTTCGCGCATATACGGTAAAAACCGTAATCATCAATAAAACAAATGCTATATACTTTTTCATGACACTTAAATTTTAAAATATCGTTAACTATACATACAAAAATCGTGCCTAAAATGTTGATCGGAGTTTACAGAGATAAAGAATTTGCAGAATTGCGGCGCGACGCCTGCTAATTGCCTGATTCGAAATCCGCCTGTTTCTCCTTTTTGTCGATTACGTGCCGCGATGCAAGTTCGTCGATAATATCCTTTATCCCGAGACCCTGATTAACCATTAGAACCATAAGGTGGTATATCAAATCCGAGATTTCGTACACCAGTTCTTCCCTGGAGTTTTTTGCTCCGATAATGACTTCGGTACTTTCTTCGCCGACCTTTTTCAGTATCTTGTCCAGTCCCTTTTCGAACAGGTATGTTGTGTACGAGCCTTCGGGACGGCTTGTGTTGCGGTCGAGCAGGAGTTCGAAGAGCGAATGGAAGGAAAAACTGCGGACTTCGTCGGAAACAAAAACCGACGTCTCGAAACAGCTGTCCGCTCCCGTGTGACACGCGGGTCCGTCCTTGATTACTTCCACAAGCAAAGCGTCGCTGTCGCAATCGGCGCATATACTGACAATATGCTGGTAATTCCCTGACGTTTCGCCTTTTCTCCACAATTCCCTGCGGCTTCTGCTGTAGAAGCATGTTCTTTTTTCGGCAATGCTGATTGCCAGGCTTTCGGCATTCATGTACGCCAGCGTCAATACGGCTTTGCTGTAGTAATCCTGGACAATGGCAGGAATCAGTCCGTTTTCGTCAAATTTCAGTTCTGTCATGAGATAATATAATGTTTTGTATTAAAGCAGTTTCTTTCGTTTAAATATATACAGCGTGATGGCTGCCGAAAATATCATCAGCACAATGCTGAACAGATAGCCATACTTCCAGTGCGTTTCGGGCATAACGTCGAAATTCATTCCGTATATTGACGCGATAAGCGTGGGCGGCATAAACACTACAGATGTGATGGTAAATATTTTAATGATTTTATTCTGTTCCACATTGATAAGACCCAGAACCGTATTCTGGAGATATTCCAGCCTCTCGAAACCGAAATCGGCATGGTTCAGCAGCGAGTTCACGTCGTTTATCATCACCGTCACTTTGGACTGTATGTCCGAGGGGAAGAGGTTGCTCTTGAGTATCGACGAGAGCGTACGCTGCTTGTCGATGATGTTTTCCCTGATAATCATGATGTTTTCCTGCAGCTGGCTAAGGTAAACCAGAGTCTCCTTTTCCACCCGGTTTACCACGACTTTTCTTGTCAGCTGTGTGATTTCCTTGGCGATACCCTCTATCATGTCGGCGTCGAGGTCAATCCTGTTTTCGAGTATGGATATCAGCAGATGGTATCCGGTAATGTACAGGCTGTGGCTGCTCATTATCTTGCGGCCGACCTCGGTCAGCGTCCTCAAGTCCGTATTTCGCGAGACAATCAGTATTCCTCCGCATATCGTAAACGACACGGGTTCTTCCACATATCCGTCGCCCTGCGACAAAAGGAAGTTTGTGTTTCCGTACACAATATCGTCAGTTTCGAAATATCGCGAACTGCTTTCGATTTCTTCCGCCTGCGCCCTTGTCTGCAGTTCGGTATTGAGAAATGCCTCGATTGCGCGTTTTTCCTTTCCGAGCGGATCGTTCAAGTCAATCCATACAATATCTTCGTATCCCAAGCTGTTCAGAACCTTAAGGTCAGAACTCTGTAAAATTTTACTCCCCGATTTATAATAGAACAAAACCATAATTTCATTTTTTTTGATTTAATTAATACCGTTTAATTGTTATTTAATACCATAAATGCCCTTTAATCAAAGTTAAAGGGCTAACAACTTCGATATTTTGATCTCAGCTTGAGCGCCATATTCCAAAACTCTGCGAGAGCCTTGTGTTTTGCAAAATCAAAATTATAATCAATATTTTCCGTAAGATATTTGATTGCTTCACAATAGTCCAGCGTGTGCCTGTGCTCGCTGACCGCCGCGGGAATATTTGCCAGCCCCGAGGACAGCGCCTTATTGAACATCGAAATAAAACCGTCCGTCAATGGCGTTACAGCCGTCCATGCGGCAAAAACAAAGGGCAGGCCGGTAAATTCCTTCCATGCATGAGCCAGATCGAACCTGTATTTGAATCTGTTTTCGCAGTCAAACACTTTATCTCCAATAAGAACGTATCCGGAGTTTTCTCTGTGGGGATCAATATCGTTCAGGGAGTTTAAGGGCACGGGAGACGCCTTTACTTTCCAAAAATCCTCCATCAAAATCTGCGCCAGAAGGACGGATGTGCGGGATTCGAAATCAAGGTAGAGATTTTTTATCTCGGAAACGGGCTGGTTTGAGCAGATTACAACCGAACGGACACTGTCCGAAGCTCCGATACAGTAGTCGGAAATAATCTTTTTATCGGGAATCGACGGCACTGCCGCAGACGGAACTATACCCAGATCAGCGTCTTTGTTAAGCAGTCTGACAGCGCATTCGGCAGGAGTGTTATATTGAAGATCAATATAATCAATTATCTCCGAATGCTTCAATCCATATACGAACGGCGAAGTATTGAGATATGATATGATTGATACTTTTATCTTTTCCATATAAAAAACTTTTTTACCTGAAGGCGCAAACTACTGTTATTTAAAAAATTATCACACCGGCATGGCGCTGCGTATTCATTTTTACCGCGGCAAAGGTAGCGCTAAAATTGCAGTTGTGCAAATAAAAATTTCGACGGGTCGATTCTTTTTCCGGAATGCCAATCAATCCGTCGAATAATTTACTTGCTTTCGAAATAGAACCTTGTGCTTTCGAAATAGAATCCTGTATTTCCGAAGAAGAACTTTGTGCTTTTAAAGTAGAACCCCTTGCTTCTGAAGTAGAATCTCGAAGTTCCAAAGTAGAACCTCGCATTTCCGAAATGGAACCTCGTATTTCCACAGTAAAATCCCCTGCTTCCGAAATAGAACTCCGTACTTTCAAAGTTGAATAATCTTACCATTTTATTTTTTACATGTATATAGTTTAAAATCTGCCAAATTAATGCAATCACACGAAAAAAGCGTGAAACTGTTCGCTGATTGCTTATTTCCGTTTGTCTTCAGGCTCTGGTAAACCTTTTCATCCGAATAAGCGCAGAACAGTTCACGCCCGAAGACGTGAACTTTCGCAACATTATTCTCGGATGAAATTTACCAGATTTCGAAGACCGGAAGAATAAGAGCGTTAGCTCAATTATATTTTAATTAATATCTTACTTTTCTATATTCCTTTATTTCATGTTTTTAAATTCTTCGTCTGCTTTTCCAAAAAAGCCCGCCGCCTTTTACCCAAAAGCCCGCCAGCTTTTTGAAAAAGGCGGCGGGCTTTTTCAAAAAGCTCGCCTGCTTTTACTTTGCCTTTTCGTACTTCAAAGTTGCAAGCATTTCTTTCAAGTCAACGCCCGGTCTGAAAGTAACTTTTCCGCCCTTAATCAGCGAAGCGTTAAACTTTTCGGCTGTGTCTGCTCCCTCGCTGCCTATTGTCAGCTGAAAAGCGCCAAAGTCTCCGAGACGAACAATTTCGCCATTGTCGAGGTGACGTTTCAGGACTTTTGTCAGGTCGTTTAACACAGCAATCACATCGGTATCACTGACCGTTGTGCTGCCCTCCGAAATTTCTCTGCCGAGTTTTTTAAGACTCACTTCGCCGCTTGCCTTTGCCTGCGCGTAATACTTTTTCGGAGCTGCCGGGTTACCCGGATTTCCCCTTGGGATAATAACATAAGGTACTGCCATATCTGTTTATTTTTTTAAGTAAAATTTATAAAAAATTATTGCCAGCAAAATTACAGGTTTTTTGTGAATTGACAAATTTTTATCTCTATTGTCCGGAAAATTTTTTCGCAACTCTTTTCAAATTGACTGATAATGTTGATTCTATTAATGTGATTTATTTTGGAATTTATTCTTTTTCTACTGCCAATACACCGTCCATCAGGGACATTTACATTGCATCGCGAAATTCAAAATTCGAAATTACAAGAATCAATTAATCAGCCAGTGTTCGGGGTTTTGAGGTTCGAGGTCTTTCCATAATTCGAAGTGCATGATGGAACCGTCGGAAGATTTCTTAACCGTTCCGATTTTCTGCCGTGCTTTGACCTCGTCGCCCTCTTTCACACATGCAGAAGCCAGCGAGGCATATACCGTGCGGTATGCGCCATGAGTAACTATGATGCTGACTCCTCCTATCGGCAATTTTCCTATCATTGTTACAAGACCTTTCGAAACGGCATAAACCTCTGCATTATCCGCCGTCCTGACGTCGATACCCTTATTTGGCATGGCCTGCACTGTTTCGTAAATTGATTTGGATTTATTATCCCCGAAAGGTCTGATAATTACGCCTATTGCAGGCTGGGGCAGGAGACCCTTCAGCTCTTTGAAGTTTTTGGCGTAAATAAGCATTTCATCCGTTATTCCCGATTCCATGTTTTTTTTCATTTCACTGCGTACGTGTTCCCGCATTTGGGTGTTCAGCAAACTGTACGATTCTTCCCGTTCCTTCAACTGCTTTTTCAGTTCGAACTTTTTAGATTCCAGTTCGGAATATACCGTTTTAGACTTTTTTTCGTCGATGCGAAGGATTTCCATTTCCTTTTGTTTTTCGCTGATATTGGATGACAGAAGCTGTTCTTTTTTAGCAACATTCATTATTTCCTCATTCAGTCTTTTCGTCATTTCCTCGATTTTGAGCGTCTGCGCCTTCAACAGGTCCAGTATTTCCCTCACATATTTCATCCGCCTGTAAGCCTGTGCAAAACTTTCGCTCGCCATCAGCATCATCCAGGTATTTTCTTTTACCCTGATATTGTAGTATTTGTTAAGCAGATTTCCGTATGATTTTTTTACATTTTCCAAATCGCTCTGCAACTGTTCGACAGCCTGTTTTTTTTCTTTCAGCTGTTTCCGCAATCTGTATATACTCCTGTCAATATCGCTCACGGTGGATTTTCTTTCCTGTATTTTTTTCTGTATCAGCATTAAATTGGAGTAAGTGGTTTTCAGCTCTTTGCCGTTCATTTCCATACGTTCGTTTATTATGTCAATTTCTTTTGCCTCCCTTTCCCTGTTTTTATTGAGCATTTGCAGGCTTCGTTCCTCAATCTCTCTGTTGTCCTGGGCATTCAGATTTACGCTCAGGTTCAGTAAGACAATCGCAAGTATCGAAATATGTTTGCATGGAAATGACATCTTATATTTTAATTAATCGGTTTTCAATTTCTTTTTAATCTCGTCGGAATTAAGGCAATCGGGTTTATCCAGCGCCTGCGACCAGTATATTTCCGCAGTAGTCCGGTCGCCGAGCTTGTTTAAAGTATCTGCATAATGATCCAGCACCACAGCGCTTTCGTCTCCTCCGAATGCAATGGCTCTGCGAAAAACCGCTTTCGCTTCGGTATATTTACCCTGTAAATACAGTATATATGCGTACGTGTCGAGAAAGGAAGAATTGCTGCTTTCCAGTTCAATGGCTTTTTTGCTCATACTGTAGGCCTTATCCAGCTTTTTCGATTTCGTCAGACAAAGATAGTATGCATAGTTGTTCAGCACGGTGGCATTTTCTGGATTGTTTTTCAATGCCCTGTCATAGTATGCAAACGCCTTTTTCGCTTTGCTGATACTGAAATACATGTCTCCGAGAAAAGAAAGCGCATTATCCACATAAACGGAATCGCAGTTTGCCCTGCTCATGCTTTTTTCCAGAATTTCAATTGCCGGCTTCACCTTCTTTTGGGGCAGGAGCGATAATGCCAGATACATGTAAAAATCGGCATACCCGGGATCCGAGGCTATCGCCTTTTGCGCAGACAGTTCGAGCTGTCCAAACATTTTCATGCTGTATTCCAAAGACAGTAATCCTGTCCATGCTTCTTTGTTACTGCTGTCCATATCGGTCAGCTGTCCGAAGATGGACAATGCCGGTTCCAGTCTTTGCGTGGAAACAAAATAGCGCGCCTGCAGAAACTTCAGTTCCATTGAAGCGGGATGTATAGCCGACAGTATCGCGAACAGCGTGTCGATATTTCCTTTGAAATATTCGGGAAAAGAAGGGATTTTCATTATCAAATTGAGATATTCGGCTTTTGCCTCGGGCTTAATGCTTCTATTGGCGATATACTGCTGGAGCGACTTGAAATATTCGGGAAACTGTCCCTTTTTGCGGAATGATTCCGCTTTGCCGAGCAGCGCCGGAGCAAACGAGTCATTTACACCGATAGCGCTGTTGTACGCATTGATTGCCAGTGAATCTTCGCCCATTTCAGAATATGTGTCAGCCAGCAAAGTTGCAAATCTCGGATCGCCGGGATAGTTGTCCGCGAGCTTTTTTACTTCCGGAATGGCTTTGGCGTAGTCTTTCAAATCCATGTAAATGTTGAACATGCGGTACGATATATCGTCATTTTCACCAAACCTGATCAGCATGGTATCCAGTATCCCCAGCGCTTCGGGAAACAGTCCCTGCTCTTCGTATATCGAAGCCAGATTGAACCAGATGTCCTGCCTGTTACCATGACTGCGCGATGCTTTCCGGAACAGGCTCAGAGCCTTGTCATATTCCTTGAAATAGTGGCACAAATGCCCGTACAGCATTGTAAACCATGTATTCTCAGGGTCAAGACCATACGCGGCTTCCGCATTCGTCTTCGCTTCGTCTTCCCTGCCTGCAAACATCAGGATATTTGCCAGTTCGTAATAACAGGCGTCACATTTGGGATCTGTTTTTATCGCTTCGCGGTATGAGTCAGCCGCCCGGTCGATATTGCCCTCAAACAGCAGCCTTTTCGCATTCATTACAAGTTTCTGTTTTCCGTCCTGTACACTGTCAACAAGCATAAAAAAATGACTTCCATCATCCTGAACATACTTGATACTGTCCTGTGCCTCAGCGTATATGCCACAGCATATATACGCGAGTGCAATTATTATATTTATTTCTTTCCTTCTCAAAATTACAACATCTAATTTCGCGCAAAATTAATGAAATAATTGAATACACGAAATTTAATCCGGAGTACGGCAAAAATCACTGTTATATAAATTTCTTTCGATACCATCCTTCTTCAGAACTTTTGAGTCGGGTAATGTCCGGCTTTCTATTCTGTTTGTGAATTTTGCAAGGCAAAGTTTCCGGATTTATCGTCTATCCTGAAAAACAGTATCGGATATGGACGACAAAGACCCTTTTTTAGTTTTCCACCTTGTTGTTCCGTATAAATTATATGGAGTTATTAACATTTCTACTTATTGCAATAATATTTGTATATCAATAATTTACACATAGAAATAGAGGTTAACAAACACCAATCAGTGTTAAAAAAAGTTAAGTTTCAAAACATGAAAAATACACGAAGATACGAGGCTATAATCCTGTTTTTCAATTTTTTATCCTGTTTTTATTTTTTTAATTATTTTTCTAACAACGTAAAACATACCTCTTTAAAATGCTGTCACCTGAATTTGACAAAATGATTTTTGCCATACCTTTGCAAAAAATTAGTTAAAGTTAAAAAGAATTATTATTATATCATGAAAAAAGTTTTGTCAATTATTTTAGTACTCGTGACATTCGGAGCTTTTGCACAACCGAAGGAGAAAGATTCAGAGCTTCAAAAGCAAGCTGCAATCATTAAAAAAGAATTGTCTTTAGATGACAAATCCGAACATTTGGTGTACAATGTTCTGTATCATGTCAAGACAAGAATCGCTGATATCCCGTTGGGACATGGAAATTATAAGAAATTAATTTCTTATGTTGACGAAGAAAGAGTTAGTATGATGAAATCATTACTACCCACTAACAAATTCAAACAGTATGAAACTGCTTTCGGAGCAGAAGAAAAACAGAAAATTGCAGGCATTCTTGCAAAAAACGATGAACATGTAAAAAATAATGGGGTTTTAGTCAAAAAAGTCTCTTTAGTAGACATGGACGATAAGTTTACGGGCGAAAAAAGCGATGACAGTGACACAGTTTCCCTCGCCGATATGGAAGCAGGCGATAAAATTGCAAATAGCGATCATAAGTAAGATTAGTTTATAATTCATTCACATTAAAACCTTATGGGATAATACGCCATAAGGTTTTATTTTTATGGGCTGTTGCCATAGCGTATTTGGACTTTTCTTACTCGACGGTCACGTCTCTCGTTCTCAATGTTTTTGTATTTATTCCTTCCACTGTCCAGACTTCACTATTTACGTAAACATTCCGGATGTTGAAATCCCTTCCCTTACCTAACCGATATGTAGGGTTTTTATGATAGGCTACGGATTTTGTCGTGGCTACGGAGCTTAGGGTAGCCCTGTTTCTACCTAAGCAATATGTAAGGTAGATTATACCTAATCCACGATAGATTACGGGATAAGAACTTGCCAATGGCGTGCGACGGAAGAGCATAGAACCTTTTGCCTTGCATCGCGCAATTCAAAATTCAGAATTCAAAATTACCGAAGGGACAAGTATTCCATAGCATTTCCAGCCAGCATCATCAGACTGATTTCGTCGATTTTGGCATTATATTCCACGTCTAAGAGTCTTTTTTCAGCGTCGAGGAGAGAGTTTTGCGCCTCGCGCATATCGATTCCGAACAGTTCTCCCAGGCGGTATCGTTCAGCTGCGATTGCAAAATTTTCGTGAGCCGTTTTCAAGTTTTGCCGTTCCACCTTGATCAGAGAGAGATAGTTTGAATACGAACTGTAAATTTCCTGCAATTTAGCTTCCACGTCTAATTGAGCCTCCAGTTGAGCCAGTTCCCTGTTTTTCTTGGCTATCTGCGCATTTTTGATTTCTCTGCGCCTGTTTCCGCCGTCGAATATTGGAACGCCGACAGTCAATCCGTAATCCAGACCCGTGCTGTTCGATTTTTTTGTAGTTCCCTTATTGTAAAAGTTAAAATTATAATTGTATCCCGACGTAAGTCTGACATACGGGAAACTGCTTGAGCGTATGATTTTAAACTCATGTTCCGAAATATTCACCTGTTTTGCAGCAATTTGCAGCTGGGTATTTTCATCAAGAGTTTTTTCATGGAGACTGGCGAAAACGAGTTCGGGGAGCAGATAGACAGACGAATCGGGGACAATCTGAGCGCGATTAAGCTGTCCCATCAAAGTTTTCAGTCGTATTTCCGAAGTCAGTATCTGCTGTTTCTGGCGAACCAGCGCCGAGCTGTCGGAATTAAAATCCACCTGTGCCTGAAGCAGTTCCATCTTGGATCGGGAGCCCAGCTCGTAATTTATTCCGACAATGCGCACACGCTCCTTTGATATGGAGAGAATAAATTCGAGATTATTCTTATGCTGTTCCTGTTGAACGAGATAATAGTATTCCGCTGTAACATTTGCAATCAGGTTTTCTATCTCGAACCGCGTATTCAAATCGCTGATTTCCTTCAACTCCTTCAATTGTGCATACTTAGCCTGAGCCTTGTATCCCGAAAAAATATCCCATGAAGCATTTACTCCGGCTGAACCGGAATTGGCTACCTGCCCTTTTGTCTTCGTATTGTTATCGAAAAAGTCTGAAGAACTGTTATTTCCGACAGATCCGGAATAGCTTGCCGAAGCGTCGACCGAAGGCAGAAAGCCGGCATTGGCTCTTGTGTAATTGTTGCCTGCAATCTCGTTTTCGTTCTTGACTATCTGCAGTGAATAATTGTTTTCCAGAGCAATTTTCAGACATTCGCTCAGAGAAACAGTATTTTGGGCATATAAAGCGCCCGAACCTGTGCAGCAGGCAAATACTGCAAAGACCGTTTTTATTAATTTCATATTAATTTTCATTCCTTTTAGTTATTTTTTCGGTTCGTGTTGAGATATACGAATAAATCGCCGGGACAACAAAAAGCGTCATAAACGTGGCGACAAACATGCCTCCGGCGACCGAAATACCCATGGCGATACGGCTTTTTGCTCCTTCGCCGCTTGCCATAGCCAGCGGCAGGATACCAAGGATTGTGGATGCGCTTGTCATCAGAATGGGGCGTAAACGCTGAACAGCAGCCTCTTTGATAGCGGAAAACTTGTCGTATCCCTTTTCCTTAAACTGGTTGGCAAACTCCACAATCAGGATACCGTTTTTTGTAACAAGCCCGATAAGCATTATTATGCCTATCTGACTGAAAATGTTCATTGTCTGCTCGAAATACCACATAAAAAACAGTGCGCCGAGCAATGCTAAAGGCACCGTTATCATGATGATAAACGGATCTTTAAAACTCTCGAACTGGGCTGCCAGCACAAGGAATATCAAAATCAGAGCCAGTCCGAAAGCAAACATCAGGCTCGAAGCGCTTTCGCGGAAATCCCTCGACTCGCCGGACAGGGCAGTCCTGAAAGTGTCGTCCAGAGTTTCCTTTGCAATCCTGTCCATTTCGTCGAGACCTTCGCCGATTGTATGTCCCGGCTGGAGATTCGAACTGATGGTTGCAGCCACAAAACGGTTGTAGCGATACAGTGTCGGAGGGGCGGATTTCTCGTGAAACGTCGTGAAGTTGGCCATTTGTATCATCTGTCCGTCAGCGTTTTTCACATACAGTGAACGTATGTCGCTCGGCGAATTTCTATTGTTGCGGCGCAGTTTCCCGATTATCTGATACTGTTTGCCGTTACGGTAAAAATATCCCATGCGCTGACCGCTCAAAGCCAGCTGGAATGTCAATCCTATATCCCGCGTGCTGATACCGAGCTGGGTAGCCTTGTCGCGGTTTATTTCCACCTGCAATTCCGGTTTGTTAAACTTCAAATCCACATCGGACTGCATCAGTACAGGACTTTGCGAGACTTTGTACATGAAATCGGGCAAAACCTCTTTCAGCTTGTCTATATTTGTCGCCTGAAGCACGTACTGAACGGGCATTCCGCCACGCTGGGTGCCGAATGTAGACTGCTGTGTGACAAAGGTTCTAACCCTGCTTTTCGATCCCACAATCCGCGACACCTGACTTGCGATTTCAGACTGCGAACGTATCCGTTCCCTGATATTGGGCAGGATAATATTGGAAAACCCGTTGCTCCCCATCATGCGGATCATGATGGAAACATCTTCGGGAATGGAGTCCGTCAATTCTTCGGACAGGTCGCTAATGAAATCATTTACATAATCATACGTCGCTCCCTGCTGAGCGATCATGTTCATGTTCAGTCTTGAGCGGTCTTCCACCGGAGCGAGTTCCGACTGTACCGACGAAAACAGCATGTAGATCAGCACAAAAGAACCAAGGATTAAAATCCACACAGTCCATCTTATTTCCAGAAATTTCGCTAAAATAAGCATGTACACATTGTTCATGCCGGCAAAAAACGGTTCGGTGAAACGGTAAAACCAGTTCGCTTTCTCTTTCTTTTTCAGCAGCTTTGTGGACAGCATCGGCGTCAGCGTCAGCGCCACAAAAGCGGATATGACCACGGCGACAGCCAGCACAAGGCTAAATTCCCTGAACAGCTTGCCGGTCATCCCTTCCATGAAAACTATCGGAAGAAACACCGACACCAGCGTTATAGTGGTGGAAATGATTGCGAAATACAGTTCGTTGGAGCCTTTTATCCCTGCTTCCCTGGGCGTCATGCCCTGCTCGATTTTTACAAAAATATTCTCGACGACGACAATGGCGTCATCGACTACCAGCCCGACAGCCAGTACGATAGCCAGCAGTGTAAGCACATTCATCGAGAATCCCAGCAGATACATGAAGAAAAATGTTCCCACAAGGGAAACGGGAATCGCCAGCAGGGGGATGATGGTTGTGCGTATATTTCTAAGAAACAGGAATATAATGATAATCACTATTATCAGGGCTTCGTATATAGTTGACTGTACTTCGTTTACCGATGCTCTCACGAACTGGGTATTGTCAAACAGAATGGATATTGCAATATCCTGAGGGATATCTTTTTGTATCTCCTTTAGACGGCGGTATGCTTCGTCGGCTATTTCTATCTGGTTTGCGCCCGGCTGTGCGACAATAACGTTTGAAACAGCCGGCACTCCGTTTATTTTCATGTAGTTGTATTCGTTTTCGGGATACAGTTCCGCATATCCGATATCCCTGAAACGTATTGTCTGTCTTCCGTTCACCTTGATGATGACATTGTTGAACTCTTCGGGAGTTTTCATCAGCCCCAAAGTACGGATACTTAGCTCGATAGTGTTTCCTTCGACCGCTCCGGAGGGCAGCTCGACGTTTTCGCGCGTGATAGCCTCCTGCACATCGCTCGGAGTGATTCCCGCCGCGCCCATTTTCTCGGAATCCAGCCACAGGCGCATGGAATAACGCTGCTGTCCCCAGATGGTTACGCTGCTGACATTTGCTATCGTCTGGAGGCGTTCCTTGAATGTCAGTTCGGCAATATCCGAGAGATCCATCAGCGAACGCGAAGGACTTTGTATAGCCACTGACATTATGGGAGTTGCGTCGGCGTCGTTCTTCGAAACCACCGGCGGATCGACGTCTCTCGGCAAATAGCGCGTCGCCTGCGAAACCTTGTCCCTCACGTCGTTGGCCGCAGTCTCCATATCGATGTTCAACTCAAACTCTATCGTAATCCGGCTTTGTCCCTGACTGCTCTGGCTGGTCAGCGTTCTGATTCCCTGTATTCCGTTGATTTGCTGTTCGAGAGGCTCTGTGATCTGGCTTTCAATGACATCGGCATTGGCGCCCGGATAGGTGGTTTGCACGGATATTATCGGACGGTCGACGCTGGGATATTCCCTGATGCCCAAATAGGAAATGCCGATCAGCCCGAAAATAATGATTACCAGATTGAGAACCGTCGCAAGCACCGGTCTGTTGATTGATGTTGTCGGTAAACTTGCCATTATTTTACGCTTTTTATTTGTAAGTCAATACCGTCCCTCAGCTGCATGATACCGGTGGTTACCACTGTATCGCCGACATTAAGCCCCTTCAAAATCTGGACGTACGATTCCGTCCGGACTCCCGGCTCAATCTCTACTTTCATAGCCCTGTTATTATTTACCCTGTAAACAATGTGTTCGCCCAAATCGGGAATGACGCTTTCCGAAGGAACCGAGATGCCTTTTCCGTCGTAGTTCAATTGCAGAACCACCGAGGCAAAACGTCCCGGAGGTATTTTGTGATCAATATTTGGATAATATGCTCTGACAGTGAACGAAAGTGTCGTTACATTTATTTTCGATTCGGTAGCGTAAACTTCGGCGCGATATTTCAGCGTGTCCCCGTCGATATTGAACAATATTGATGTCCCAACCTTCACCATGTCGATATATGCCTCGGGAATAGACAGTTCCAGTTTCAGCGGCGACACTCTCGTCAATTTTGCAACCACAGTGCTGGGATTTGCATAAGCTCCCTCGCTCACCTGTCGCAAACCGATAAGTCCGTCGAAGGGAGCTCTCAGTTCCGCTTCCCTTATCTGGGCTTTAATCAATTCTATATCAGCACGGGTAGCTTCGACAAGAGTACTTGACTCGTCATAAGTTTCCTGACTTATTGCGTCTTTTGCCAGAAGCAGTTTTTGACGAAATTCCTTGCTTGTATATAAATCCAGTTGTGCCTGCGATTTTTTCAACTGAGCCTGTAATCTTGCATCGTTCACTTTTGCAAGCAGTTGATCTTTCTTGACGTAGGTTCCTTCCTCGAAAATTATTTCGGTTATTCGTCCCGAAGCTTCAAAGCACAAATCAACTTCCTCCGAAGGAAGGAAAAAGCTGTTTACCGGATACACATCCGTAACTCCATGTGATTTAATTATGTATGCATCGACGGGTAATGTGCGACGCCCCGCATCCCGGGCATTTTGCCGCGAAAGTTTCTCTCCCGTATTTTTCGCCTGCCTGGGATATATGAAATATATAATTCCCCCAATCACTGCCAAAACCAAAACTATTACAGTCTTCTTCTTCATTTTTTTTATCCGAATTACAAATTTTATTGAATGTACAACTTACACATGCCTTATTGCGTTCCGTCAGTGCAAACGGTTCATTAAAGTCGGACAATCCCCGCAAATTTTGTGCCAAATATTCTTGGAACCGTTCTCTCTTTATTCTTTTTTCAGGATACTGATTGCTATATATATGGTTTTTGCATTAAACCTTTAATGGGGGACTGACAGATAAAGGATAATCCAGTGGCGAGAAGTGTTTGTCAACCTGAGTTCGGGATAAGCATCCAGACCTCAAGGCAGTAATCCAAATCACCCTAATAGACACAAGTTTATTTTCCGCAGCAATCATCACTTCGGATTTTTTGTTATGAAATCATAA
>JAIRZR010000479.1 GCA_031267155.1 Prevotellaceae bacterium
GCCGGGCCTTTTATCTGCCGGTCGCGAATTTCGTCGCATATCGAGCGTACCTGATTGAGGTTAAGCTCGCGCGCCAGCACAACGACGTCGGCAAAGCGTGCGTAAAACTTCAATGCTTCGGCGTTGGAGATGTTAAGTTGCGTCGAGAGGTGCACTTCCTGTCCGATACTGTTTGCATACGTCATCGCCGCCACGTCCGAGGCGATGATCGCCGAAACGCCCGACGCCCGTGCCGCGTCGATGATTTCGCGCATCAGGGGCATGTCTTCGTCGTACAGGACCGTATTGACGGTCAGGTAACTTTTCACGCCGTTATCCCGGCAGATGGAAGCAATCCGTCGCAGGTCGTCTGTCGTGAAATTGTTCGACGAGCGAGCGCGCATATTCAGGCCTTCGATGCCGAAATAGACCGAACCGGCCCCTCCCTGTATCGCCGCCATAAGTGATTCGAAGGAACCGGCAGGCGACATTATCTCGAAATCATGTGTGTTGTATTCCATACTAAACAATCGATAAAAAACTCGCGCAAAAGTAGATGAATATCTTATGATTTCCAAGCGCGGGGAAATAAAAATCGAGCCTGCAGCCGACAATCTCAACAGGGTATATGACAAAAATATCTGTCAATTATAAATTTACTGCGTGCGGGACTGCACTGCAGGCTGACACTGTTTGAGGTGAAATTCCCCATACCTGCCCAGTCGCTTAAAGTAAAATCAATTTAATTCTTCAATCCATCGGTGATTCCGTCATGATTTTTCGCGGCAGAAGGCTGTTGATGTCAGGCGATGAGGCATTTTTTCTTTTTTTTGTCTTTTCGCCCCGGGCGATTAAACATCTTTTTTATTTTTTGTCTCAGAAACCGGAGCGATTAAACATCTTTTTTGTTTTAACTCTTTTCGCCCCGGGCGATTAAACATCTTTTTTATTTTTTACCTCAGAAACCGGAGCGATGATATGTCTTTTTATTTTTTTGTCTCAGCGCCCGGAACAGCAGGGTTTTTTTTTCTTTTTTTGCCCTGTCGCCCCGGTTCGCCGGAAAAGAAAAAAAGGTATATCACAAACACAGGTTTCTGCAAGTCAGCCCTAAAGGTCTCATGGTGATAAAAACGAAAAGGACGGGAGATACACAACCTCCCGTCCTAAAACAATTGCACAGCAGAATTATGACAACGGTTTTTACTCTACAATCTTACCGGTATCACGCAAATACTTTATAAAGATATCCCATTCCGCTTTACGCTTCTTGAAATTTTCATCCCGCAGGCGTCGTACGCCGTCCTGATCAAGTACTCCTTCCGCACCATGGTAATTCCAAGTCTCCCCATCTTCAATTATGGGATATCCGTCAACTAAATAATATTTAGGTTCGATTAAAAAACCCCTGTCACTGTATCTGTACACGCTTGGGGCCAAATATCCCGCTTCGTTTTTGTCATATATGCGCGGGTTATATATAAATACAAGATCATTAATTGCATAACTCATCACTGCACTTACTATTTGAATTTCTTCAAACAACGGCTTATCGTCGTAATATAAGGACAATTTGCGATAAATACCTTCTTCCGTTGGTGTAGTGAGTTTTTCAATGATTAAATCCGTAAATACGATTTCCCCGCTTGTTATATTGAATAATTTAATATCATCACCCGTGAAGACTAATTCCAAAGAAGGATATTCCACAATAGGCTTATGCGGTGTGTTTGGGTCGTATTCTCCGGGATCAGGATAAGGTTTGTCCGAATCGGCAGATGTCGGTTCTTCTTCCGATTCCACCCTTGTACCCACTGCGTATAACGTACCGGTTGTCTTATCCTCTTTTGTCGTCCCTTCGGAGTCGCTGTTGCATGAAAGCACGGAAAATGCAAATCCGGCTATCAAAATAAAAAAAAGTTTTGTTTTCATAATCGATTGTGTTTTAAATATTCATTGATTTTTAAATTATGGCAGCAAAGATATATCAATCGTAAAAATAAACCAAAATAAAACCCGGAAAAAATGTGACGAATTATGGGGCGTTTTATATATAATGTGACGGGGATGCGGTGTAAATATCTCAAAATAAAGAAAATGCAATGCCAGTGCATATTATATTCAAAAAAAACATCAAATGACGGATTCGCCATAGCTCCGAAACCGGGAACGGAGATCATGATCGCTTTCAAGATTGAAAAGTTTTCGTAGTCTCGTACGGTTCTGACGTATCGCCTGATCACTTTTTCCAAGCAAAAATGCTTCTTCTTTCGTCCTTAATCCGAAAAGGGAAAGATAACACAATTTCGATGAATCATCCGAAGAATTAGCAGTCGCTTCCGAAATCAGGGCATATATATCGGGATAAAAGGTCTTTATTAATTTCTCCAGAGAACTCCAGTCACGGTCATTCAAGGGGACGGTTTTTGCAGTTATTCTTTTTGAAATGTCGACAATTTTCCGTCCGACAGACGATTGTTTTATCAATTCCAACTTACCGTCAAACAAAGAAAGCCTTAAATTTTTCAATGCCTGTTTTTGCTGCATATATTTTTTCGACTGTTTTTCTTTTTCGCTTAACAAGTGTTCCTTTTCTCTCAACCGGGCAAGTAAAACACGATATTCACTCTCCTTTTCCGCTACTGCATTTTGTTTGTCGCGAAGCAGGCGGTTTTTGTAATGACGATACCGGAAAAAGGCTGCAGTAAATACAATTAATAAAATCAATCCTGCGACGACAATCCTTAGCAGGTGTATCTGCAACCGGTTTCGTTCATTTACAAGCTGACTTTTATCATATTTTTTTTCAACTTCATAGACGTGTATCTTATTTTGTTCCTTCGATACGGAATCTAATACCATCTGATATTGTTCGAGATAAAACAGCGCGGAGTCCATATTATTTTCCGATTTTTCTATCAGATAACGCTGATATGGAATTACATCTATTGTCTGATCGGACACGGCCTTGTCCAAATAATAACGGGCCTTTACGAGATCTCCCTTTTGGGTAAAAAGAATACTCAGGTTGTAATATCCTGTGCTTTGATCTTTTTTATCCATCTCTATTGATTGAAGGTAATAACTTTCCGCCAATTCCAGATTTTCCATATATTCATAAACCAGTCCAAAACAGTTGATGATAATACTCGCTGTTTCGAAATCCTGTATTGTATCTGCATAAACCTTTGCCTGACGAAGGACGGATAGCGCGGTATCATACTGCCGGTTCAGGACATGACAAAAACTCAGGCTCGATAATGCCAGCGCCCGGCTACGCAAATTCCCTCCCTGTCTGTGAAATGCGACCGCTTCTTCATACTTTTCTGCAGCTTCCGTCATCAGATCCTTATCCAGATATAAATTCCCCATAAGACTGCACAGATAACCCGAAAGAGTATAAGCCTTCGCTTTCCGGGCTAAATTCAGACCTTCTTTATATACAGCGACCGCCTCGTCATAGTGTCCGCCGTCGCATAGCGCGCGACCGAGATACATCTTTATATGCGCTTTTTCTTCAGGCGTACCGCGTTTGTCATAATATGCTTCCGCACGAAGCCACTGCGATACGGACAACAGCGGCTTCGGTTTCCGTATCTTTCGTATTTCATCTTCCGTTTTTCCCGACAGTAAACACCAGCGGGCAAAATCTTTGTCGCCACGTATCAGAAATTCCGCATCGTCGAGCAGTGATTGCGAACTGTCGGGATTCACCGCAAGCAACGATTCCACTTCGTCCATAAGCCGGCTTGCCTCATAACTACCCGTACACGAACAGCAAACAGCTACAAACAAAAATATTACCATACCTTTATATTTATTCCCCAGCATAACCTTTAAATTATAAAACCATGCAAATATACATAAAAACTTGCTCTCTCTAAAACTTGATGATTAATTCGTTCATCAGATGTTACACCAGGCGATTAAACATTCTTTTTCAGTAATCAGTTGACCGTACATCAAACCATGATGTCAATCGAAGAAATGCTGCCGAAAGACGCTTTTTTCAGAATACACAAATCATTTCTTGTGAACATCTGCCATATTGATTCCATTTCAGGCGGGCGGATTTTTGTCGGCAACCGCGAACTGCCGATTTCCCACCATCGGAAAGACGAACTGCTGCAATCGGTAGTTTACCGAAATCTGATTGGGAAGTAGGGGCACTCGACCGTTAAAGCGTCCTGTCCTTCAGTTCCTGTGTGTGGAGGTTATAAAATTTGCAGTGCGATCACGGCGCAGGCTTCTGCGTCGGCGAGCGCGTGATGATGATTCCGCAGATCATATCCGCAATGGGCGGCAACGGTGTGCAGTTTGTGGTTAGGAAGTATCTCCTTGCCGAAAGTGGCCCTTGCCGCTTTGCATGTGCAATGGAACACATAATCCGGGTATGTCATCCCGTAGGTTTTGAAGGCGGCTTTCAGGCATCGCTCGTCAAAGGAACTGTTGTGAGCCACCAGGGGCAAGCCTTCGATCTGTGGCTCAATCTCCCGCCACACGTCGGCAAAGACCGGCGCCCGCCGCGTATCTTTTTCCGTGAGGCCG
>JAIRZR010000523.1 GCA_031267155.1 Prevotellaceae bacterium
TGCAGCAGCTTTGACGGCATTGTAGAACACGAGCGCAGCCTGATAGGCTTCGCTGCCAGCCACTAAGACCGTGTCGTCGATATTGTCCGACAGCTGCCTGGCAGCGATATGCACCGTACGCAATCCTGTTGCGTCAGCCATATCAATGTCAAAAGCAGGTATGTCGAGATACGAGGGGCACAGCTGAGGATACTGGTGTGCATAGTCCTTCGCCTTCTCAACGAAACTCAGCGTCTTGTCTCCCATTTTTGGCAAATCGTGCCGTTCGTCCGGCGTCAGAGGCAACAAATAGGGGGCAAGAAGAGTATTGAGCGCGTTGATCTGCGTTTGCGCCTGCGCCAGAACTCCCGGCGGAATAAGTACTACATGTCTGTTTTCCATACTTTTATATATTAAATTGTTAATATTAAATTAATCGACGCAAAGGTAATGCATTTTTTTTTAATTTATACATCTGGGGACAAATCCCTCGCCTTCAGGCGAAGACTTTAGTTAAAAAAGCTTTGGAAAGTAGAGGGTGCTTCAAAAGGGTCGGTGTCCGTCATTGTGAGGGCGTAGCCCGGAGCATACACAGTCGAAAAGTTTAACGCTTCGCTGGTTAAGAGCGGGAAAGTTACTTTCAGACCGGGCCTTGACTTGAAAGAAATACCTGCAAATTTGAAGTACGAAAAGGCAAAGTAAAAAGCAGACGATGAATTTAAAAACATGAAACAAAGGAATATATATATCATAGAAAAGTAAAATATAATTTGAGCTATACAGGGACGTGAAATAAATAAAGTGTAACAGTTTCATGATACTGTGGACATAATGCGCATTGTGAAATTGCCCGCAGGGCATTAATATCAATAGAAAACCGTTTACCTTCAGCCACAAGCCTTTTAAGGCTTGCACGCTATGGCAAATGGCGGAATTGTTTACAAAATATCCTAACATTCAACCTGCGGTTGATTCAAGCCCTTACAGGGCTTAGCGTTTGTCGGGTATTTACTCCATAGGGCGTTGCCCTATGCTGTTGATTATCGGGCTTTCAGCCCTTAACTTGACGACATTGGCCTATAGCCGGTATGTTTTTATACAGCCCATCAATTGTCGGATGTATTGTCTTCGGGACAGTTAAGGCTCGATATGTCCATGTTCGCGGGGATATCGAACTTGTCCGTTTCCCGTATGGGTATATTTTTGTCGACAAGCACCTTTTTCATGAACAGTCCCCATATCGGCAGGGACATTCTGGCGCCGTCGCCCAGCAGGTACGCGCCTCTGTCCTCGTTTCCAATCCACACGCCGGCAGTGAGTTTCGGGACATAGCCGATAAACCAGCCGTCGGAATTTTTGTTTGTGGTTCCCGTTTTGCCGGCAACGTCCACCGAGTAGGGGACATAGTTGCGCACCCGCGTACCCGTTCCGCCCGCCGTAACACCCTGCATGACATTGACGGTCAGATAAGCCGTCCTTTCATTTATCACCTCCCTCGGAGCGGGAACGAATGTGGCGAGCCTGTTTCCGTGCCTGTCCTCGATGTGCGACACGAAGAAGGGATAGGTGTACATTCCCTTGCTCGGAAAGACATTGTAGGCAGACACCATTTCGAAAAGCGACATGTCCGAAGACCCGAGGCAGATGGCGGGCGTGGGATCCATGTATCCCGTGAGTCCGAAATCGTGACAGAGTTTTGCCAGATTATGCGGCATGAGACGCTGGATCAGGTATGCCGACACGTTGTTGCTGCTCAGTGCGAGGGCAAGCTTCAGGGTGATTTCCCTTCCGATGTATTCTTCCTTTTCGGATGTTTCCGGCGACCATATTCCTCCTTCGGGCAGGGGGATGACCTGCGTGTTGTTCAGGACTTTTGAGCACGGCGTCCATCCTTCCTGAAATGCAAGAGTGTAGAGAAAGGGCTTGACCGTTGAGCCGATCTGCCTTCGCCCCTGCCATGTGTTGTCGAACTTGAAATACTTGAAGTCGGGACCTCCGACGTATGCCTTAATTCTTCCCGTATTCGGCTCGATTGCCATGAACGCCGCCCGGAGTATGGACTTGTAGTACCAGATTGAGTCCCGCGGAGTCATCAGCGTGTCCGTTTCGCGGTTTTTCGCTTTCCACGAAAAGACGGTCATCTGAACCGTGTCGTCAAAGCTTTTTATTATTTCGGATTCCGCATGTCCGGCTTTTTTCATGTTATGGTAACGGTCGCTGGTTCTCATTGCCCTCATGATGCTTTCGTTGACGTCCGATTCCTTCATGTTGTTGGAAAACGGGAAACGTTTCCGGTATCTTTTTGCATCGTTGAACTGCGGCTGAATCGTCTTTGAGAGATGTTCCACAACGGCTTCCTCGGCATACTGCTGCATTTTCGCGTTTATGGTGGTATAGATTTTCAAGCCGTCGCGGTCGATGTTGTAGGGTTTTCCGTTTACCAGATTTTTGTTGCACCAGCCATAGAGATCGTTGTTCTCCCACTGTATCGAGTCGGCAACATAGTCTTCGCGGGTACTGAATCTGTAGTTTTTTATGTCGGGCTTTTGCTTTTTCATTACCTGCCTGAGCATTTCCCTGAAATATGTTCCGTAGCCCGTATTGTGGTTTGTGAGCTTGAAGTTCAGCTTTATGTCGAGTTTCGAGATGGAATCGTAGTCGTGCTTTGCCAGGTATCCGTATTTGAGCATCTGCGACAGGACGACGTTTCTCCTGTCTTTTGCGCGCTGAGGATGCTTCACGGGATTGTACCACGAGGGAGCGTTTAGGAGACCTACCATCAAAGCCGATTCCTCGATGCTCAGCTCGGCAGGGAGCTTGTTGAAGTATGTCTGGGCGGCGGTGCGAATGCCGTAGGATTCGTAACCGAAGGGAATGGTGTTGAAATACATGGTGATTATCTCCGATTTGGTGTAGTTCTTTTCCAGATTGACCGAGGTAACCCATTCCTGCAGTTTCTGGATTATCCGCTTGATTCTGTTGCTGCTCCGTTCCGAATAGAGGTTCAGCGCCAGCTGCTGGGTGATGGTGCTTCCGCCTCCGTACTTGTCGTTTCTCCCCAGTACGGTCTTGAAAAGTACACGCGCCAGACTGCGGTAGTCGATTCCCGAATGTCTTACAAACCTGACGTCTTCCGTGGCAACAAGCGCCCTGATCAGGTGCGGCGACAGTTCTTTGTACTCGATATGCGAGCGGTTTTTCAGCGCGAATTTACCCAGGATGGTATAGTTTCCGTTCCCGTCTTCGGCATATACTTCGGTGGCAAGTTCGCTCTGTGGATTCTCCAACTGCTCGAATGTCGGCATCTTTCCAAATACCCCCCAGTTTATCAGGATAATCATCAGAAAAAGAAATACGAAAGGAAATAGTACTGCCCCCCAAATTAATCCGATAAATCTCTTCTTTAACTTTATACTCATAGAATTACGACTATAATACAACATTTTTGTAACTCGCAAAGGTAGATAAAAAAGTTAAGAACTAAAAACTAAAAACTAAAAGTTAGCTGACGCACAACCTTTTAGAGTTAAGAACTAAAAATCTGTCCGGAGTCCATTTTTCCGTAAGCTTCTTCATTTGTGAACACCGGATTCCCTGCGAAATCAGCCATTCATATATAATAATGCGTTCCCTGATTACGGTTTAAATAGATTTTATGCAACATATCCTTCAATTTCGGATTTGATGCCGATGTTTTCAATCCATGATAAATCAGGTTTTAAGACAGCATCTTCGGGACTTGTTTTACAGGTTTTACAGTCTGGTATTCTACCGTATTTTTCAATTCATTTGATCAAGATTCTGTCTCGTTGCCGCTTATTGTTTTCAAATCATCTGTTTTCCGTCCGTCAAGTTCGGGAAAAACAATCTTTGAACCTTTGTCAAACTCCCTGTCGTTTTTTGCCTTGTCCAAAAAGGGTTCCGGTTTTAAATACTGTATTTTTCCAATATCTTTTCCGTCAATAGCAAGCTATTCATATTCAATCCTTCATATTGCGTCGACGCATATACTGTGAGGTTTTACCGTTATTTGTGTGGAAGCATTTCAAGATCACCGTGAAAAAAGAGGATTGCTATTCTGAAATTTTCAGTATTTCTGTACCCTCTTCCAATTGTCTTTCATATAACAATATTGCAAACTAATAATATGAAGCAGATTATGGATGCGACAAAAAATCCCGTCAGGGATGAAATATCGGTAGAAAACAGTCGAAAATCGGTAAGAATCCGGTCTTCCTGCGAAACGATTGTACAAAGTTATTTGTTTTTTTGCATTTAGCTTGCTTAATGGGGGACTGACGGGATTTTGCTGGACAATGAATTGATTTCTACCAATATTTCATCCCTGACGGGATTTTTGATTCCGCAATGTTATATGCTTTTCCAAGCGAACAGGGTTGTCGGAATCTTTTCCTTATGCCATTCTGTTATATTCCTGATTTTATTACTTCCACACAAATAACGGTAGAACCTACTGTGAAAGGCCTTCGGGCTGTGGACTGCGACACTCTAAAACGAAGTTTATCGAAATTAAATACCGCCTGTGATTGTGGCGATTGTAGGGGCAAGGCATGCCTTGCTCCGGCGACAGGTGTGGAAATGCCATTTTTCCGCGATATATAATCGACCCGCGTGGACCCGCCCTGTCCTATTATTACCGCCGAATTTTTATTCACACTGAGTTCGTACGCATCGTCGCCCATCGACGCACAGGCTTCGAATTCGGTGTACTCAAGGATATTGAAGGAATATTTTTGGGACAGGGAGACAAGTACTCCGTTCCGGTACCAGCCCGAAAATGAAGCTCCGTCCTTTAATCTGGCGTCAACGGTTGCAAGCGCGTTATACGCATATTTTCCCGCTCCGGTAACAGAATCGACATTGTCGCCGGCAGTCAGCACAAGCTGGATGACGGATTCCCGCGTCCACTTTGCGATGAGCGCAGTATTCTGCCCTATTATAAATTCGTATGTCCTGTCATAGCTTACAATCGGGAAACCGGGATACAGAAGCTCCCATCCCGCAAAGGCAAACTCGCCCGATGCGTCGTTTGTTGTACAGACTACGGTATTGCCTTTCGCAGTGTGCTGAGGCGTGTCGAACTGCCTGTCGTAAATACTGAAGAATGCTGTCACCTTATCGTTTACGGTACCGTCGGTATCGACCATGGCTATCATAATTACATCCAGATCGTCTCCGATCGGGCAGTAGTCGGGCATGTAGTTCACCGGCTGATTCAACAGCCTGGGATTTTCCGTATTTTCCAGCCTGCGGACATATTTTTCAAAGTCTCCAGAACGCTGAAGATAGTCGTACTCCGAGAGTACCTTCAATTCAGCCGGTGTTATTTCGTCGTATTCGCCGAAAGCGTCACAAATTTCGTAAATTTTCGGATAGCCGGGCTGGTATTCGCCCGAACTGTATTTCTTTACGACCTTTATGGTATGATGGTATGCTATTCCCGTTTTTCCCATTTTTTTTAATTTTTATACTGTAATTTACACAAAGTTTAGACGGTAGATGCCTTCGTTACTTCCGAAGTAGAGCCTGCCGTCCTGCCCGATTGCAGACGTCCTGAAGTATCCGGCTGTTTGATTTGTCTGCTTAATCTGTCCGTCATTATCAAGATAATATATGCCTGTGTCGCCTCCGAAATAGAGTTTGCCGTCCTGCCCAATCGCAGATGTAATAAATTGTCCGGCTGTTTGATTTGTCTGCTTAACCTGTCCGTCATTATCAAGATAATATATGCCTGTGTCTCCGAAATAGAGCTTGCCGTCCTGCCCGACCGCAGATGGACTAAAGAATCCGACTGTTTGATTGGTCTGCTTGATCAGTCCGTCACTGTCCAGATAATAGATGCCTCTGTTGTCGGAACCGAAATAGAGTTTTCCGTTCTGCCCTATTGTGCCTGACAAAAATACTCCGTCTGTCTGATTAGTCTGTTTTACCTGCCCATCGCTGTCAAGATAATAGATGCCGACGCCGGAACCTGTGCCGAGACCTCCGAAGTAGAGTTTGCCATCCTGTCCCATTGCCATAGAGGTGAAACTTACGTCTGTCAGGTTGGTCGGCTTTATCTGCCCGTCACTGTCATGATAATATATGCCCATGCCGGGACTGCCTCCGAAGTAGAGTTTGCCGTCCTGACCCATTGCGGCGCAGGTAAAAGTTTTATTTGTCTGGTTCGTCTGTTTAATCTGTCCATCGTTATCCAGATAATAGATGTCTTCAAGAAAACTTCCGAAGTAGAGTTTGCCATCCTGACCCATCGCGGCACAGTAAAAATCTTCGTCTGTCTGGTTTGTCTGCTTTATCTGCCCGTCGTTATCCAGATAATAGATGCCTCCAATGTAGCTTCCGAAGTAGAGTTTGCTGTCCTGCCCGATTGCAGACGTCCGGAATAGCCCGGTTGTTTGATTAGTCTGCTCAATGAGGGCTGTTCCCAGACATGCACTGTCTTCGATAACCGCTTCGCTCAGGTATGCCGGAGCGGTTTCGGGGTCGAACAAGGCGACGGCAGCGGCGGCGCGTTCTTCCACATCCGATTCGTTTAACTGTTGATATTGCGATTCGATCAAGACGGGATCGACGTCTGTAAGTAATGATTTTATCACTTCTTCAATTAATCGAATGCCCTCATAACATTTATATATTACCTTTTATGCAAAGGCGAGACCGGTAAACGGTATCCAGTATACGGCTCTGTCGCCGTTCGCAACGGCTACAAACGTATTATTGGCGTAGATGATTGCGTTGTTTGCATTATTCGGCATTGGCATCATTTCCCAGTCAATCAGATTGTATGACCACAGTGCATCGGAAGGAACGCCCACGATGACAAATATTCCGTTCCCGTATGCAATGGAATCCCAGTTTGAGGAAAATGGCAATGTTGTAATTCGCCAGTCTGTACCATCGGTAGAATATGCTATGTCGTCGCTGTTAGATGCTGTGGCAATGAAATATCCATTTTCGTATTTAACAGATTCCCAATGTGCCGAGATCGGCAGCGTTGACGGCAGCCAATTAATTCCGTCATCGGAACAGGCTGCCGCCATACTGTTGAATGCCACGGCAACGAATCTGCCGTTGCCGTAAGCTACAGAAGCCCAGCTTTCATTGCCCGGCATGGTTGACATTTCCCAGTCAATGCCATCGAACGAATATGCCATTTCGTTGCTGTAACTTTTTATAGCAATAAATCTGTCTCCGCCGTATGCGAGGCTTCCCCACGCATCCCCCGCCGCCGGATACTAAAGCTCCTTTGTTGGCTATCATGTACGGCGTTTCCTGTTCCAGTTTTGTAATCTGAACATTGCACAAACGCAAATCGGGATAAGTGGTATCGGAGTTTACGGAACACTGAAAATACCCGTCCGTAACACAATGTATTACGAGAGTTCCTCCCCAGCAACCATCATTTTGACCGGGAGTATTCAGCAATACTGTAATTTGTTCAGTATCGCCCACATCGTATTGCGCAATGCGGTATCCGACTTTGCTAAAGGAGCCAGTGGTCTGGGCAAACGGAAACTGACAGAGTACACATCTCCCGCTTTACAGACAATCCCTCTTGCGGGGTCAAAATCTATTCCCGTATTTTCTACAATAGAAGCTACCGTATACGGATACCACATACCGGCGGCCATACTCGCCATACCATTGGGAATAAACCGGAAACGTTTCAGTGGCGTCGGTATTGCCAGGCCCTGCGTGTCGCCTTCGAGCCTGTAATCTGCCTGTGATATTTTTTTCTTATTGCTGTCATAATCTATTTATTTTTTTATATGTTATCCAAACGTCGTATGGCGAATTGGTTCTTTGTGCGCCTCCCTGAGTTCGTAATTGCACCTGGCCAGGAGTAAGAGTATGTACAAACCATACAGATGACCAGCTCTTTGATGATGCTGTCGCGCTCACGCATACAAGTGCGAAGCCCGGCGACCGTGGGTGTGGGATGAAAAGAGCCGCGAAGCAAACCGTAAAGATGAAGAATCTGCAGCCACTGACTGTCGGCAACATCCGTTTTGCGACCGGGTACCATCCTGAATTTCTTCGGATT
>JAIRZR010000077.1 GCA_031267155.1 Prevotellaceae bacterium
CCAAGCACAACGGCAAGCCCGGTTTCGTCCAGCGTATAGGGTAAAATCCCTTCATAGACAACTATCTTGCCTCCGGGCATGCAAAAAGCGTTGGGAGTTGCGTCCGCCACAAGATGAAATTCCCATTGAAATTCCTTTATCTGGTCTTCCAGTCCATTGTTTTTCATATACCGCTCAACTGCCGCAGCTATGCGTTTTCCAACTTTAATCACCAGGTCCGTTTTCTGCCTGTCTTTGGAAATCGGAGCTGTTTTGATGTATTCATCATACTGATTGAAACTGGACGCCAGGACTTCATCATTACTTATGAGACTCAATTGTTTGCGTCCTGTCATAGGAACTGTGGAACAGCCGGCTGCAATAAGAGCAATCACTATCAGGTTTCTAAAATTCTTTTTCATATACAATTATTTACGTATAAATTTTCGGCGAAATTAGTAAAAATTTATGAATCAAATTATTTTTTCCTATTCTCCATTTATTATGACTGAGTTTGCTCGATCTTTATTGCGTGAAAATCTTTCAGTAAAACAGGGAAAATCTTCCTGCTCTACTGTTTCCCAAACAAATATTGACTGTAAACTCCGGGATCTGAAATTGCTGATAATTAATTACGCATCTTAATTCCTGAAAAAATATTTGCGATTTATTTCTGAAAAATTTGCAGATTCAAAAAATAGCCTTACCTTTGCGCCCGAATTTATTGGTGCGGTAGTTCAGCCTGGTTAGAATACATGCCTGTCACGCATGGGGTCGTGGGTTCGAGTCCCATCCGCACCGCAAAGTAAAACGCTAACAGTTAAATTGATAGATTGTTAGCGTTTTTGATTTATAAAAAATCTCCTGAAAATTCTCACTTATTTTGAAAATAAACGATTTTATTTTTAAAGTGCCCGATGAATTTTAAAATAATGCTTTTTCAAAAGCAGGACAGGAGTTTTACCTTTATGCTGCGCACAGGATAGTTTAAATTTTGTATCCAATTTTTGATAACTCACCCTTTGGGGAACAATGCAGGTGTGAAAAAGTACCTTATTGAGGGATAATAATGATTTAAACATCGCCGGATATTACCTCTACCCGGTTGACTGTACCGGATTTCCCCTAATCTCATCCGAAGATATCTGCTATCTTAACCCTGACAGCCGCACATGATTAGAACTTTTTTTCAATCTCAATCCGATCAATTTTCATCCACACGCTTTTGTCAAAGTGTTTGTTAAGATAATTTTTGAGGTACCGTTCAGTATCCGCGCAGATTACATTGTTTTCTACATTGAATTTATTGTATATTACGCCGAGTATTTCGATTTTCTCATGCCGGCACGCTTCAAGTGTGAGCAGTGTATGGTTTATGCTGCCAAGTTTCGGCGATGTGACTATATATACCGGAAATTTCTGGTCTCTGATATAATCCAGAGTTGTGTAGTCGCAGGTTATCGGCGTCATTATTCCTCCGGCGCCTTCGATGAGCGTAATATCGTATTTTTCCTGCAGAACGCTTGTAGCATTTCTTATTTTTCCCAAATCGATGCGGACACCGTCTATCTGCGAGGCAAGATGCGGCGAGGCAGGATATGACAGCGTCACCGGACAGGTCGTACCATCGAGATCTTCCGGCAAAAGCTCCGTCCCCATTATCTTCCTGTGGACTTCTATGTCTTCAGAGATGCCGCTGTTTCCCGTTTGAATAAATTTTTGAGTGATTACACTGTATCCCTTTGCGGAAAATTCTCTTGCGAGATATCCCGTTGCACAACTTTTACCCGTGCTGGTATCAATTCCCGTTACAAAAAACGCTTTGCCCATTATTTCTTTTTTAAACCCAGAAAAACCGGATTGTATGTTAATATTACTTCTGTTCCGTTTGAAAACATTTTGTCGTATTTGTTGCAAAACGATTTCAATCCCGATTTCGTCCGCACTGCTCCCGAACAGTTTGCATTTACGCCGGTACTGCGGAAATGCGAGAGTATTTCCGCAGGCGAATTGAACGGTACCCGCATTTCTTCTTCAGAAAGATGCAGTACTTCAAAACCGGACGAGAACAGTCGCCTCAGGCAGTCCGGCGAAGGGTATTTAAGTCCTGTTCCGGTTATTTCGCGTATCTCCTTGAGGTTATTCTCTCCAAAAGTGGACAGAAACATGTATGCCTGCGGAGAAAGGCTTCGATGCGCCTTTTCTATAAAAACAGACAGATTTTCAAACCATTGAATGGTAGATGAAGATATCATAAGGTCTATTCCGTCGGGAAAATCAATCAGACGTGCGTCGCCGCTGATAAACGTATGCCTGTTTCCCGAAAACAGCGACTGTATCCTGAGTCCGGCTTTATCGTTGATGTCGTTAAGGTAATAATATGCGTCGGGGAAAACGGAAAGGATGTTTTTTGTCAGCAAACCGGTGCCGCAGCCAATTTCCATTATGGTTTTCGGAATATCGGGATATAAATCCGAAATCAGACCGGCAAGTTTCGCTGCAATTTCCTTTTGAGCATAGGCATTATCATCATAAGTATCCATGCTTTTACCGAATTTACGCATTATTAAACTGTTATTCATGCTATACCTTAGTCTTAAATCGGGCGCAAAGATAACATTTCTTTATTACATAAACCGAATTTCCTTTGAACATATAGCCCTTTTCACAGACTTGATTTTCCATACGCTTGTTTTCAATAATTTTTCCCTGTGGCTCTCCGGTATAAGCCAAATCGGCATAAAAACATTCCCCTGTGTCTTTTTCGTCCAGTAGCGAGTCGGTGTCTTGCGAATCATGCACGCTCGTATCAGCAACTATATATTTGGTAATCAGGTTACTCTTAGCATCATTCCTGCTTTTAATTTTTAATTTCTTGCCAAATAATGCATTAATTTGACTTGATAGGTACTAACGGGCTATTCTTATCTCGAACTCAGGTTGATAACAGCTCTTAGAGAGATTCGTTACAGATAAAAATTAAAGGCGCGATACATCGCGCCTTCAATCACAATATTTATATTAATTTTAAACTATATTCCTATAACTATAGGCATCAAGAGCATCAGCAAGTCGTCTTCGGACTCTTCCTCGACGGGGATAAACAGTCCGGCTCTTCCGGGGTCGGAGAGTTCGACACTGATTTCCGTTGAAGGAAGATTCGACAGTATATCGATCAGGAAGGCTGATTTAAAGCCTATTTCGATATCTTCGCCTTCGTATCTGCATGCAACCCTTTCGTTTGCCGAAGTAGAAAAATCCAGATCCTGAGCCGAAATATTTATTTCGTTATCCGTTATTTTCAACTTGATAAGGTTGCTTGCCTGGTTCGAGAACACGGAAACACGGCGTACAGCAGTCATCAGTTCCACCCTGTCCGCGACGATTTTTTTAGGATTGTCTGTGGGGATCACGCTGTTGTATGCCGGAAATACGCCTTCGATAAGGCGGCAAGTCATGTTAAAGCGCGAAGAAGTAAACACCGCGTGTTTATCGTTGAATTTCAGTTCTACCGGAAATTCGTCCTTCAATAAACCTCTGATATAGCCTGCCGGTTTTTTCGGCAGAATAAACGAGCAGTCTTTTTCGGCTTTCAAATTCAACAATTTGTATCGCACCAGCTTGTGGGCGTCCGATGCCACAAAAGTCAGCCCGTCGGTTTTGATATCCAAAAAGATACCGTTCATCGTCGGGCGCAGTTCATCGTCGGCTGTTGCGAATATTGTTTTAGTTATACCTTCCATCAACTGGTTCGAACTGATAGTTATGGAATTGTAATCATCCTCTACGGTTGGTATTTGAGGATATTCTTCGGCGGCGAGGCACGGAAGATTGAATTTCCCTGACGACCAGCTGATTTCCGCCAGAAGCGTGTCGGGATCCACAATAAAGGTAAGTGGCTGTTCGGGAAATTCCTTGAGCGTGTCGGTCAACAATTTTGCAGGTATTGCCGCTTCACCTTCCCTTTCGACCGTGTTTATCGGCAGGCTGACCAGCAATGTCGTCTCCAAATCCGAGGCAGTTATCAGCAGGGTATTGTTATGAAGATTGAATAAAAAATTATCCAGTATGGGTAACCTGTTTTTGTTGCTTGTTGTCGTTACTTTGCTTACAGACTGTAAGGAAGACAATAATTCAGAACTAGATACTACGAATTTCATTTCTTTATACTATTAAAATGTTCACGCAAAGATACTGTAATTTGAATGTATTGCAAAAAAAATATTAACATAATTTATAAAATACATATATTTAATGTTTTATCAATCGCATTTTTTTAAAAAAACTTTCATGCGCTCCGGTTTGCAGTCCCGTTTTCCCGTCATTTTCATCAATTCCGTACGGGAAACTGTGAAGCTTTTGTTTTCTGAATCCAGTGGACAAATACTGCCAGGGATACTAAAGTACAGACGCTTCCAATGATGTAGCTGACATTTGAAGACAGGCCCAGTCCTTCGGGCGCAATCATGATGTAAGTCGATATCACCATTGTCATGAACAGCGAGGGCAAAAGGCTTATCCAGTAGAATTTGTTTGCCTTTGCCAGATAAACCGTGACAGTCCAGAGGGTTGCGGTCGCAAGCGTCTGATTTGACCATGCAAAGTACCGCCATATTATGTCGAAATTTATCTGCAGGATGCCCAGTGCGGCAATAAACAGCGGAGTTGAAATGATTATGCGGTTTTTGACTGATTTCTGGCTGTAATTGATGAAATCGGCAACAATCAGGCGCGCCGAACGGAAAGCGGTATCGCCCGAAGTGATTGGCGCTGCGATCACTCCGATGATTGCGAGCAAACCGCCGAACGTGCCCAGCCACGAATGTGCTATCGTATTTACAACTACGGCTGCATTGTCCCCGTTTTCACGGAGAAACTCCTGCAATCTGCCCACCGAACCGAAAAAGCTTATTGCCGCGGCAGCCCAGATCAGGGCGACAATGCCTTCGGCAACCATTGCGCCATAGAATACGCGCCGTCCCTGACGCTCGTTTTTCAGGCAGCGCGCCATCAGGGGCGACTGCGTTGCATGAAAACCGGAAATCGCACCGCAGGCTATGGATATGAACAGCATGGGAAACAGCGGATAGCTGCCGGCGTCGGGATGCATGTTGTGCAGATTGGAAAAGCTCATTTCAGGCATGTTCACTCCCCTGTAAATCATGCTTATGGATATTCCCAGCGCCATAAAGAGTATCGCAAATCCAAAGAACGGATATATTTTGCCTATCAGCTTGTCAATCGGCAGGAGAGTCGCTCCGATATAATAGACGAAAATGATTATGCTCCACACCGTTACGCCAATATAACCGGGTGTCATGTTTGCCAGAAGCTTCGAGGGTCCCGCAACAAATACCGCTCCAACCAGAACCATCAGCAGGACAGTAAATATCCGCATGAACTGCCTGAATCCGACGCCCATATATTTGCCGACGACTTCGGGAAGGCTTATGCCATTGTGCCGCAGGGAAAGCATCCCCGAGAGGTAATCGTGTACGGCGCCGCCGAAAATCGTCCCGAAAACAATCCACAAAAAGGCGGCATGTCCGTACATGGCTCCCATGATTGCCCCGAAAATGGGACCCAGTCCGGCAATATTTAGAAACTGGATTAAAAAAATCCTCTGCCAGCTCATTGGAACGTAATCAACTCCGTCGGTATGGGTGTATGCTGGAGTTTTTTTGTCGGGCTGTATCACGAAAATCCGCTCGACAAGCCTTCCGTACAGGAAATATCCTGCCAGAAGCAATGCTATGGAAACAAAAAACGTAATCATATTTTTAATTATTAGTTCATTATTATTAAATCATTTAAAAACTTTTTTAACAGCTTCGAGATAGCCGTATCCGAACATGTTACAGGGCTGCAGAAAACTTGTCTCCGTCCATTCATTCCAGCTGTTTATTGTGATTAAGGGCGCTTGTCCGGGATGAGCGTCTGCATACGTTTTAGCATCGCGAAGTGCTTTCTCGAAATTTTCCGGGGTATTATTTTTCACTGTGGCGCTGTTTCCTGTACGCGGACTGTTATCCCATCCTACGCTGATATGAGGATAGTACACAAGGTCGAATGTGGCGTCAATATGCGCCCATTCTCTTTTTACATCTTCCATTATCTCCGTATAATCCCTGTTTACATCAGTGAAATGTACAAACTGATAATGTGTAGCGCTCGTAAACCCAAGCTTTTTCACAAAATCGTTCTCCGGATTTTGGGTTTTACTGCCATCGACGCCGCTATAATTCACATTTACCGACCACATCGTGAGCTGCAGGTCTAAACCCGGAAAACCGGCTTTCCGGGTTTCAGCATCAAACCATTTGAGCGCGTCTATGGTCTGCTCCAATCCTCCCAAGCCGGCAACAAGCTGCGGTACATCATAAATCATAAAAACCGGTTTGCCATCTATTTTGTAATATTGCGGATGTTTGAAATATTTCTCAATATTCCGTTTGCATATCTTCTCAAACTCCTGTCGATCTACCTGTCCGGTCCAAATCACATTATGCTCTTTGATCGCAGCCAAGCGGGTATCCCATACATTCACAACTTCATGATTAGCCCACATCAGATAAAATTTCATCTTATCCACATTTTCGGCTTTCAGAAATCCGTTATTAAGCGTCGTTTCCATGAATGGACGCCCGTCATACCAATACCAGTCAAAGATAAATACGTTCACGCCATGTTTTGTGGCAGCATCTATTTCCATAGACATAATACCGGGGTCAGCTTCATTGATATATCCCCAAAGCGGTTTCCGGTTCCAGTAGTGTCCGGGATAACGTTCCTGCATGTTAGCTACAGTTTCCCATTCTCCCATCCCATGAGTCCAGAAAGGTCGCAGACGGGGATCATCCGCAGCATAAGCCGGATATAAAAAAGCCGCTACATCGTACTTCTTTTGCTGAGCATGCAGGCCTGAAGCAAGAAGAGCGAAAGCAATTAAAATCAAAGTCTTTTTCATGTTGTATCAGTTAAAATAATACTTATTTAATCCAGTACTGGTTTCGCCCGAACCAGCCCTTTTTGTCGAGCGAGCCGCGCAGAACGAGTTTACCCGACTTTTCGTCAATACTGATAGTCCCGTGATATTTTTTCCCGTTTTCGGGATCAAGCACAGTCCCGCCTTTCAGCGTCTTGCCGCTGACTTTCATTTCCTTAATGATGATCATGCCAAGTATGGGCTTGTTTTTGTTCTCATCCTCGCATTTTTCGCACACGGCGTCGGCATGTTCGTACAGCTTTTCTATTTTTCCGTAATACAGGCCGTCGGCGGTGTCCTTATATATACGTACCAGCGAGCGGACTTTTCCCGATTTATCATCCACTGTCTTCCATTCGCCCAGTATTGCCGAAACCTGGGCGTCAAGGCAATATGCAAACAATAACGCCATTGCCATTAAAATAACTTTTTTAATTTCTTTCATTTCCTAATTTACTGCTTTTAATTCGTTTACCATTTTCTGCATTCTGGAAAAGTTTTCTTCCATACTTTGCAGCAGTTTGAATTGGGCTAAGGAACGTTCAAGATTATGTTTGGGGCTTTTGATTTTGTAGTAAATATCCCCGTCCAGATAGTCGGTCAGGAATCTGACAGTTTGCATGTATGTAAGCAGTTTTGCCCCGAAAGCAAGGTTTTCAATTTCCGTATCGGTCAAAAATCCCTTTGCCGTCCGCAGATATCCTTTTGTATAAGCCTCGAATATGGGGAGATTGACTGATACCCTGTCAAGTTCGGTATCGTCTTCCTTTCCGTTATTGGCTCCCGTCCGCATGAAATCGCCAAAGTCGGACAGGACATAGCCCGGCATGACGGTGTCCAAATCCACAACGCACAAAACTTCCTTGCCGGCAGAGTCGAACAGGACATTGTTTACCTTTGTATCACAATGATTCGTACGCTTAGGCAGTTTTCCTTCCCTGTGCAGTTTTTCGGGAACGCACATTTCTTCGGCACGCTTTTCGATTTCGTTAACCAGTTCCTGTACTTCCGGCAAACGTCCGGCAAGATTATTTTTGACTGATTCCCTGAATGTAGCCAGCCTGCTTTCCATATTGTGAAAATCGGGAATAATCTCATATAAAGGACCTCCGGGCATGTCGGCAAGCATACTCTGAAATTCGCCGAAGGCTTCGCCTGTTTTTTCAGCCAGTTCGGGGGATATGCTCTCGAAACTTTTGCTGTTTTGGACAAAATCCATTAATCTCCAATAGTTCCCGTTTTCATCCCGGAAATAATATTTGCCATCCTTGGCGGGAATAAGATTCAAAACCCTGCGCTCGATATCCTTTACGCCCTTTTCCAGCAACTTGCTCTTAATATGGGAAGTTACACGGAGAATGTTGTTTTGCAATTCGGGAACATTCCTGAATATTGCATGATTAATTCTCTGTAAAACAAACTCCCTGCCGTCAACCAGCGCTTTATAAGAGTCGTTAATGTGTCCCGCTCCGAGGGGCGCAACATGAATTCCGTTTCCGGAAACAAACTTTTCTACAATTCTTTTAAGCTCTTCCATTTCTCAATCTTATACTTATCAAAAAATCAACAATAAATCATCATATATATGTCCGAATATATCGGCATCATAATAACCAATCAAAACGTCGTTTGTTCCCGCCACTATTGCAGGCATTACAATATTATCACTGTTCTTCATACTTTTTGAATTTATCAATATTCTGTATGTCAATATTACCGAACTCTTCCACATCAAAATGCAATACCTTTTCCGCATCAAATGACTGCTTCTTTTCAACACATGCTGTCACTGTTAAAAACAAACTGCATATAACTGTTTTTTTCATTTTCTTATATTTTACATGTCTTTACCGGCTGCAAAGGTAAATTATTTTTTTTACATAAATAACAGTTCCTGTTGATGATTGTTCCTGCAATGCGGCATAAATGCTTTTAGAATTAAAAGTTAAGAACTAAAAACTAAAAGTTAGCTGACGCGCGCCAGCAATTGGGCATACTTTGGGACGCCATTGCGAAGGCGTAGCCCAAAGCAATTCAGTGATTATACTGTGCGCGGGCTAAAATTGTGATATAAATGTAGAGATACTTCGTGTCTTTTGACGCCGTAGGCGTCCAATTTTGATAACCCCGTGCAAGCGAAGCGCAGCTCGGGGTAAGCCATCGCACTCCAGAACTACGAAGTAGTTCAACTCCTTATGGAGTTGTGACGGAGAGGAGCTTTACCCCGAACTGCGCCTGCGGCTTGTTCGGGGTTATCCATCTTAAACTCCTTACGGAGTTCGAACTTCAGATTGTTCAACATAACCTATCAGCGCCGGGACGGAATACCACTTTCTTTGTCTTGATCATGGATATGGAGAACTTGTCCTGGTTTTCTGCTCCAGCGCTTCCAACAGCAGTTTTCTCATACTCCGGCTGAGGCAATAGAGATCGAAATGAACGGGATAATGCTGAAAATCGTCGTTAAAAGAATATGATTAGGGATGTGAAACAAGCAGGATACAGTGCATCGAATGTCCGATTCTGGCTTTCGTCGGAATGACAGTTCAAATCGGGATTCGGTACCGCCGGTTCGCCCCGAAACGAAGTCCGACATTTTGGAATACATCCTTTTAAGACGCGCCGCGCATTGGCTTTTAATTTTTTTCCGTATATTTGCGCCCTTATTTGGGGATATTTCCCGATATTTAAAGCATTCATTTGATGGATAATTTTATTGAAGAATTAAAGTGGAGAGGCATGCTTCACGACCTTATGCCGGAAACGGAAGAAGAATTACAGAAAGAAATGATGACCGCCTACATCGGTTTCGATCCTACAGCCGATTCGCTGCACATCGGTCATTTAGTCAGTGTCATGATACTGAAACATTTTCAGCGGCACGGGCACAAGCCTGTTGCGCTGGTTGGCGGCGCTACGGGCATGATAGGCGACCCGTCGATGAAGTCAGCGGAGCGCAACCTTCTTGACGAAAACACACTGCGTCACAATCTCGAGTCGATGAAGAAACAGTTGAGCAAATTCCTTGATTTCGAATCGGAATCCGCCAATTCCGCCGAAATCGTCAACAACTACGACTGGATGAAAGACTATACATTTCTCGATTTTACCCGCGACATCGGGAAACACATCACGGTGAACTACATGATGTCGAAAGATTCGGTCAAAAAGCGCATTTCGGGAGATTCGCGGGAAGGGATGTCGTTCACGGAATTTACCTATCAGCTGCTTCAGGCATACGATTTCCTGTATCTTTACCGCACGAAAAACTGCCGGCTGCAAATGGGAGGCTCCGACCAGTGGGGAAACATCACCACCGGAACCGAACTTATCCGACGCATCGACGGGGGAATAGCTTTCGGCCTGACCTGCCCGCTGATAACCAAAGCCGACGGAGGCAAATTCGGAAAAACGGAACAGGGAAATATCTGGCTCGACCCGAAATATACATCCCCGTACAGGTTTTACCAGTTCTGGCACAATGTCAGCGACGAGGACGCAAAGAAATACATCAGGATATTCACAATGCTGGACAGGGAAACCATACGCGCGCTGACCGAAATGCACGAACAGAATCCGCACCTGCGCGTGCTCCAGAAAACCCTGGCAAAGGAACTGACCTGCATGGTTCATTCCGAAGAAGACTACAACAATGCCGTCGATGCTTCAAACATCCTGTTTGACAGAAAAAACACGGAAAAAATCGCGAAGCTTGACGAAGCCACCCTGCTCGAAGTCTTCGAAGGCGTGTCGATATTCGAAACAGACAGAAACGCTCTGGAAACCGTCCCGATGCTGGATCTGTTTACACGGGAAATTCCCGTTTCACCTTCGAAAGGCGAGTTGCGGAAACTGATTCGCGGAGGCGGGTTCAGCATCAACGAAGAAAAGGTGAGCGACGAAAATCTTGATATAAAAACGGTAAGCCTGCTTCAAAACAAATATCTGCTTATCCGTAAAGGCAAAAAGGACTATATTCTGATTAGAGTACTATGATTAAAATAGATGGACATTCGCTAAACATCACTGATCTGCACCGCCTGATATTCGAGGGTTATTTTCTGTACGTCGATAAGGATGCGCTGGAAAAAGTCGTCGAAAGCCACCGGTTTCTGAAGGAATTTTCGAAGGACAAACTGATTTACGGCATCAATACCGGTTTCGGACCAATGGCGCAGTACAGAATAGATGATGCCGACCTGCTTGAACTTCAATACAATATTATCCGCAGTCACAGTTCGGGGCTGAGCGGATATCTCGAAAAGGATTATGCCAAAGCCGTGCTGATCAATTTGCTGAATGCCATGCTCTGCGGATATTCCGGAGTTCATACCGATCTTATACACACCATAGTTGCCATGGTGATCGAGGATATTGCCCCATGCATTCCCCTGCACGGGGGCGTGGGAGCAAGCGGCGATCTGGTGCAGATGGCGCATGTCGCCCTCAATGTCATCGGCGAAGGCGAAGTTTACTGCGAAGACAGGATCATGCCCGCAGCGGAAGCCTTTCGCCTGAAATCCATCAATCCCCTGGAAATAAGACTGCGGGAAGGCATAGCCATAATGAACGGAACCACAGCCATGACAGCTGTTGCCGCGCTGAATGTTTACCGGGCGGAAACGGCTCTGGAATGGTCGCTGGCGCTGTCTGCCTGCATGAACGAGATGATGCAGTCGTATGACGATCACTGTTCCGAAGGCTTGAACAGCGTGAGGCAGCAGTCGGGACAGCAGGTGGTAGCTTTCAGAATGAGGGAGTTCCTGGAGGATTCACAGCGGATAAGGTCAAGGGAAACGCTCTACGGGGAACCTGTCCGTGAAAGCCATATCGAGCATAAAGTGCAGCCTTTCTATTCGCTGCGCTGCATTCCGCAGATTCTGGGACCGGTTTACGACACTCTGTCTTTTGCCAGAATGATTGTCGAAAACGAGCTTAATTCCACAACCGACAATCCGGTGATCGACGCCGAAGCGCAGACCGTGTATCACGGAGGGAATTTTCATGGAGATTATATTTCACTGGAAATGGACAAGTTGAAACTCGTTATGACACGTGTGGGAATGCTGTCCGAACGCCAGCTGAACTATCTGATGAATCCCGCCATAAACGGCTGCCTCAAACCGTTTGCGAACAGCGGGACGCCGGGACTTAACTTTGGCTTTCAGGGAATTCAGTTTACCGCAACATCCACGGCAGCCGAAAATCAGGCGCTGTCCACATCCAGCTATATCCACAGCATCCCCAATAACAACGACAATCAGGATATTGTAAGCATGGGATTTAACGCTGCATGTACGACAAAGAAAATAATAGACAATGTTTTCGAAATCCTTGCAGTTCAGGCGGCGGCGGTGATTCAGGGCATCGACATGCTTGCCTGCAGGGAGGAACTGTCGAGCGAAAGCCGGAAGATCCATTCCGATTTAAGGAAGATTTTTGCTCCGATAGACAGCGACCGTTCGACAAGAAACGACCTGATGAAATTAAAGGAATTTATGATGTTCAATCCATTATATATATTTTTTGAAAAATGAAATGTGCTTTAGTTACAGGAGGTTCGAGAGGAATCGGCAAGGCTGTCAGCATCGCCATGGCAGAACTGGGATACCATGTTCTGATTAATTACAAAAGCGGCGAATCGGAGGCTCTCGATACTTTAAACAAAATCGAAGCCGGGGGCGGAACGGGCGAACTGATTCCGTTTGACGTCGCAGACATGGCAGACGTGGATTCCGCTCTCGACACATGGATGCAAAATAATCCCGACAGCAAAATCATTGTCCTGGTGAATAATGCGGGAATAAAAAACGATTCCCTGCTGGTATGGATGCAGGAAAGTCAGTGGAAAGACGTGATTGACGTTTCGCTGAACGGTTTTTTCCATGTTACTCAAAAACTGCTTATTCCAATGCTGACCAATAAATTCGGACGCATTATAAATATAGTTTCGGTCTCGGGACTTAAAGGACTGGCGGGACAGACAAACTATTCGGCAGCAAAGGCGGGAGTTATAGGAGCAACCAAAGCTCTGGCTCAGGAGGTTGCACGCAGGGGAGTTACGGTTAATGCCGTGGCGCCGGGTTTTATCCGTACCGACATGACTAAGGATATTCAGGAAAAGGAACTTGCGAAAACTGTTCCGGTACAGCGGTTCGGCGAGGCGGAGGAGGTTGCCGCGCTCGTGGCTTTCCTCGCATCGGACAAATCATCGTATATCACGGGCGAAGTGATATCTGTCAACGGAGGACTTTATTAAATTAACAATTAACAATTAACAATTAACAATTAACAATTAAAATGATGTTATGGAAAACAGGGTAGTTATCACCGGAATGGGAATTTATTCGTGCATAGGGAAAAATCTTATGGAAGTAAGCGAATCTCTGAGGCATGGGAAATCGGGAATTATCCTGTCGCCGGAAAGAAAAGAGTATGGATACCGTTCCGGATTGACGGGATATGTCGAGCGTCCGAATCTCAAGACTCTGCTGGACAGGCGCGCCCGCATGATGCTGCCGGAACAGGGCGAATTTGCGTATGTGGCAACCGCGGAAGCGCTGAAAACAGCCGCGCTCGAACCCGACTATATTGCAAAGCACGAAACGGGTATCCTTTACGGTAACGATTCTACTATTGAACCTGTTATACATTCGGCGGATATTGTCCGCGCAAAGAAAAACACAATGATGGTCGGTTCGGGTTCCGTTTTCCAGACAATGAATTCCACTGTTACGATGAATCTTGCCTCCATCTTCAAGCTGAAGGGCGTAAACTTCACTGTCGGCGGGGCTTGCGCAAGCGGTTCCCATACGGTGGGACTTGGATATATCCTGATAAAGCACGGATATCAGGACTGCCTTATCTGTGGCGGCGCTCAGGAGGTTAATGTATTTTCGATGGGAAGTTTCGACGCTCTGGGCATATTTTCGGCAAAGGAAAACGATCCCGCCGGCGCATGCCGTCCCTTCGATCGCGGGCGCGACGGGCTTGTCCCTTCGGGAGGCGCTGCAACAGTGATAGTCGAAAGTCTCGAACATGCCCTGAAAAGGGGCGCGCCAATACTCGCGGAAATACTGGGATACGGCTTTTCGTCCAACGGCGAACAGATTTCAACTCCAACGGTCGACGGACCGAAACGGGCTTTGGAAATGGCTCTGAAGGATTCGGGATTACCGCTTTCCGGTATCGATTACATAAACGCCCATGCAACATCGACGCCTGCCGGCGACAGCGCCGAGGCAAAGGCTATCTACAGTATTTTCGGAAAAAAATGTCCGTGGATCAGCTCGACAAAATCAATGACGGGACATGAATGCTGGATGGCAGGCTCAAGCGAGCTGGTGTATTCTGTCCTTATGGCACAGAACGCTTTCATCGCGCCAAATATAAATTTCAAAGAACCTGACGAAGATTCAAAAAGACTCAAAATCGCCGCCGAAACGGTGGAACGGGAAATCGGTACATTTGTCTCAAATTCATTTGGACTTGGAGGAACAAACTCCGTTCTCGTTGTTAAAAAATGGAAATAATTAATAGCTTTATGCGTACGCAGTTAAATATGACAAAAGAAGAAATAACAGCAAAAATCAACTTCTTCCTTGCGGAAGAGTTCGAAGTGAACGAAAACTTAATCAGCCCGGAAGCGACTCTTAAAGATACTCTCGAACTGGATAGCCTCGATTATGTTGACCTGGTCGTGATTATCGAAAGTAATTTCAACTTTAAGGTTCAGCCAAAAGATTTTTATAATATAATAAGCTTTCAGGATTTGTACGATTATATCTTTATGCATATTATTATAGAATAATATCTCTCTGCGCGGCAAATGCAAGGCAGGCAAGAATATCCTGCCGTGTCAGTTCGGGGAAATCGACTATAAATAATTGTTATATCGCCGGCAGCAGTATTTCGAAACATGCGCCTTTTTCGTCCGGGACGAACAGTATCGTACCGCCGAAGCTTTCGATTATACTCCTGGATATTGCCAGGCCGAGACCTGTACCTCCCGATTTGGTTCTTGGAAGTATTATACAGTGCGCGGGGCAGTTTTGTACATTGCGGACAAACTCCGTAAGGAGTTTAAGATGGATAACCCCGAACAAGCCGCAGGCGCAGTTCGGGGTAAAGCTCCTCTCCGTCACAACTCCGTAAGGACTTGAATCAACCGTAAGGTTGAACCTGCTTCGCAGTTTTGGAGTGCGATAGCTTACCCCGGGCTGCACTTCGCTTGCCCGGGGTTATCGACATCAGACGCCTGCGGCGTCAAAAGACACGAAGCATCTCTACATTTTTACCTCACAATTTTAACCCGCGCACTGT